>CANGRU010000189.1 GCA_947456315.1 Beijerinckiaceae bacterium
GAAAGTTGGCGACATTATCGTCTGGGACAATCGCTGCACCAGCCATGCGCGCACAGACTTCTCCGACAAGGAGCGCCGCCTGATGAAGCGCGTGACCATTGGTGATACGGTCCCGCCGATCCAGTAAGCTTCGTCATTCACCTGAGGGTAAAGCACGCGCCCGGTTTTCCGGGCGCGTATTTTTATGGCGGAACCCTGCAATTCTTGTAATCTCACGCCCAATGGCGGAGCCAGTCCGGGAACAAGCCGCACTCCGCCTCCAAGCCAGTACCATCGGGAGGGATGAATGGCGCGCCTGAACATCAACGGCAAGATTCATACGATTGACGTCGAACCCGACACACCTTTGCTGTGGGCGATCCGCGAGCAGATCGGCCTGACCGGCACCAAATACGGCTGCGGTGTTGCCGCCTGCGGCGCCTGCACTGTCAATGTCGATGGCGTGCCGACGCGCTCCTGCTCGCTGCCCGTGAGCTCTTTCACCGAGAAGCAGAAGATCGTCACGATTGAAGGTCTGTCGAAGACCGTGACGCATCCGATCCAGCAAGCCTGGCTCGAACTCGATGTGCCGCAATGCGGCTATTGCCAGTCCGGTCAGATCATGGCGGCGGCTGCATTGATCGCCAAGCATCCGGAACCCACCGATGCGCAGATCAATGAAGAGATGACCAACATCTGCCGCTGCGGCACCTACAATCGCATTCGTGCGGGTGTGAAACTGGCTGCCAAAAATGCCAAAGCCGGCAACAAGACCAACAAAGCGCAGCGCGCTTGAACCTCGGGAGGATTGACATGACGATTGCGCAAAAACTTTCGCGTCGCGGCTTTCTTGCCGGCGCTACAGCTGCCACAGGCGGCCTCTCCATTGGCTTTCACATTCCAACCGCTGAAGCGGCTGTCGGTGATACGCCTGAAATCAATGCCTGGGTTGTTGTGAAACCCGACAACACCATTGTCGTGCGCGTGGCGCGCGTCGAAATGGGCCAAGGCACATTGACCGGTCTGTCCCAGCTTGTGGCTGAAGAGCTCGATGCCGACTGGTCGAAGATCACGACGGAATATCCGACACCGGGACAGAACGTCGCGCGCAAGCGCATCTGGGGTGACTTCCAGACTGCCGGTTCGCGCGGCATTCGTGGCTCGGAAGATTATGTCCGCAAGGGTGGTGCGGCCGCACGCATGATGCTGATGCAGGCTGCTGCCAACCAGTGGAAAGTGCCGGTCTCTGAACTGACCACCTCGAAAAGCGTCATCACGCATAAGGCCTCTGGCCGCACCTTGCGTTACGGCCAAGTGGCTGCTGCTGCCGCCAAGCTCGAAGCGCCGAAAGATGTGAAGATCAAGGATCCGAAAGATTGGACCATTGCTGGCAAGCCGCTGCCGCGTCTTGACACCAAAGCCAAGCTCGATGGCTCGCAGATCTATTCCATCGACTTCAAAATGCCCGGCATGTTGAACGCGGCCATCAAGGAAACACCTGTGCCCGGTGGCAAGGTGAAGAGCATTGACGCGGCGAAAGCCGAAAAAATGCGCGGCGTGAAAAAAGTGCTGGTGATTGACGGCAATGCCGTCGTGGTGGTCGCCGACACATGGTACCGCGCCAAGACCGCATTGGATGCTGTCAACATTGTCTGGAATGAAGGCGCAAACGCCACTGTCTCGACCGCTTCGATCAAGGCCATGCTCTCCGAAGGCCTTGATGCCAAGCAGGCCTTTGTGGGCAACAAGAAGGGCGATGTCGACACTGCTTTTGCCGGTGCAGCGAAGAAAGTGGAAGCAGTCTATCGCTATCCCTACCAGAGCCACATGACCATGGAGCCCATGAACGCCACGGCGCAATGGACCCCTGAAAAGTGCATGGTCTGGACCTCGACGCAAAATGCCGAGGCAGCGCTTGCTACAGCCGTGCCGGCATCCGGCCTGCCGATTGAAAAATGCGATGTGATCCGCATGAATCTCGGCGGCGGCTTTGGTCGTCGCTCGTCGAGCCATGACTATGTGCGCCACGCTGTTCTCGTCGCCAAGGAAATGCCCGGCACACCTGTGAAAGTGATCTGGTCACGCGAGCAGGATGTCACGCATGGCACCTATCACCCCACCACCATGTGCAAGCTCACAGGCGCGTTGGATGACAAGGGCAATGTGATCGGTCTGCATATGCGCATTTCCGGCCAGTCCATTCTGGCGGGTCTGCGTCCCGAAGCACTGGTTGAAGGTCGCGATCCCGGCACGTTCCAGGGTCTCAATGCACAAGGGCCGGAAGGCCAGTTTGGCTATGAGATTCCAAACCTGCTCGTGGATCACGCCATGCGCAACCCGCCCTTCCGTCCGGGTTTCTGGCGTGGTGTGAACAACAACCAGAATGCGATCTATCTGGAATGTTTCATCGACGAGATGGCGCATGCCGCCGGACAGGATCCGCTCGAATTCCGCCGCAAGATGATGAAGAACTACCCCAAGCATCTGGCGGTGCTGAATACGGTTGCGGAAAAATCGGGCTGGGGCAAACCCACGGCACCGGGCGTGTTCCGCGGTATTTCGCAGCACATGGGCTATGGCTCTTATGTCGCCGCTGTTGCGGAAGTCTCGGTCTCCGACAAGGGTGCGTTGAAGATCCATCGCATTGTTGCCGCCACCGATCCCGGCCATGTCGTCAATCCGCAGCAAGTTGCCGCCCAGATCGAAGGCTCGTTTGCCTATGGTCTGTCAGCGCTTCTCTACGGCGAAATGACGGTCAAGAACGGCCGCATGGAGCAGGAAAACTTCGACACTTATGAAGTGATGAAGATGGCAGACATGCCGCCGGTCGAATCCTACCCTGTACCGTCAGGCGGATTCTGGGGTGGCGTGGGTGAACCGACGATTTTCGTCGCCGCGCCCGCCGTGTTGAACGCCATCTTTGCTGCCACCGGCAAGCGTCTGCGCGATGTGCCGCTGAAAAACCTCGACCTGCGCAAGGCTTGAGTGATGACAGCGCGAAGCACATTCCACTTCGCAGCAAAAACAGGAGGAGCGCTGATAGCGCTCCTCTTCTGCCTTGGCGCAACCGCCAGTGCCGCACCACAAAATGTCTCTCAAGCCCCCGCGGGGGCCTCGGCCTGTCTGGGCTGTCACGGTGCGGGCGAGACTGAATTGCCTTCTCTGAAGACGCTCTCGGCAAGCGAGATTGAAAGCGCCATGGAGGCCTTTCGCACCGGCACGCGCGACGCGACCCTGATGAACCGTATCGCCAAAGGCTTCACGCCGGACGAAACACGCGCATTGGCGCAATGGCTCGCCACACAGGGGCGTGCGCCATGAGCCTCACCCGCCGCACATTACTCACCACATCAGCCGCAGCATTGGCGGCGCCCGCATTCGCGCAGGCGCAAGCGAAAGTTGTTGTCATTGGTGGCGGCTTTGCGGGCGCGACCGCCGCACGCTTTCTGCAACGCGAGGGGATCAGTGTGACGCTGGTCGAACCCAATGCGCAATATATCTCCTGCCCGTTCAGCAATGCCGTGATTGCGGGCCTGCGTGATCTTTCGCAACAGACCTTCACCTATGATGCACTGGCCGCGCAGGGGATCACCATCGCGCGCCAAGCAGCAACTCAGATCGATGCACAAGCGCGCCGCGTGACACTCACTGACGGCGCGGTGCTGAGCTACGACCGCCTTGTCATGGCGCCGGGCATTGATCTGAATTTTGCGGGCCTGCCCGGTTATGATGAAGCGGCCAGCAACATTCTGCCGCACGCATGGAAAGCCGGCGCTCAGACGACATTGCTGCGCCTGCAACTCGAAGCCATGCCCGATGGCGGCACGGTGATCATCTCGGCACCCGCCAATCCGTTTCGTTGCCCGCCCGGCCCCTATGAGCGCGCGAGCCTCATTGCCTGGTATCTCAAAAACCACAAGCCGAAGTCGAAGCTACTGATCCTTGATGCCAAGGATGCATTCTCCAAGCAGTCGCTGTTCACCGCCGCGTGGAAAGAGATTTATGGCGACAGGATCGAATGGATCGGCCTGTCAGGTGGCGGCAAAGTCACCGAGGTGAAGGCAGCTGAAAAAATCTTCGTCACCGAATTTGGCGAACACAAAGCCGATGTCGGCAATGTCATTCCGCCGCAACGTGCGGGCCGCATTGCGACCATCGCAGGTGCAACCGATCAGACGGGCTGGTGCCCGATTGATCCGGTGACGTTCGAATCCAGACTTGTGCCCAATATTCATGTCATCGGGGATGCGGCGGTCGGTGGCGGTATGCCGAAATCTGCTTTTGCCGCCAATGCACAGGCCAAGGCATGTGCTTATGCGATGAGCGCGCTGCTGCATGGTGACACTCCGGCAGAGC
>CANGRU010000190.1 GCA_947456315.1 Beijerinckiaceae bacterium
ATGTTTTTCATATGCTCGGCCCGATAGCGTGAGCCGGCCGCCGCATCTGGCGGAATGGACTTGGCAATAAAGCCAATCTCGTCATCCGACAATATGATCGCTGCTGCCTCGATGTTTTCGATCAGGCGGCTCATCGTTTTCGTGCCGGGGATGGGGATGATGTCTTCGCCTTGCGCCAGCAACCATGCGAGAGACACTTGCCCCGCTGTGCAGCCGCGCTGGCTTGCTACGGCGCGAATGGCTTCCACCAGTTCGAGATTTTTGGGCAGATTCTCGGCCGAGAATCGCGGGTGGCGCAGACGCTCGTCTTTCTCGCCCAAAGAGCCCGGCTGCACAGCGCCCGTCAAAAGCCCGCGCCCGAGCGGGGCATAGGCGACAAAGGCAATGCCGAGTTCGCGCGTCGTCTGCAAAACCTCTTCGGCTTCGGCACGGTAGAGAACCGAATATTCGCTCTGAATGGCGGCAATGGGGTGCACCTGATGCGCGCGGCGCAGAGTGTTGGGATTGACCTCGCAAATACCCAGCGCACGCACTTTGCCTTGTTCGACCAAACGCGCCATAGCGCCGATGGTCTCTTCAATCGGCACGGCAGGGTCGATGCGATGAATATAATAGAGATCGATGACGTCGGACTTCAGCCGTTTCAGCGAGGCTTCGCAGGAGGCAAAAATGGTTGCGGGGCTATTATCGGCAATCTTGCCATCCTTGCCCGCCATATTGCCGAATTTCGAGGCGATGATGACCTTGTTGCGCACGGGGCCAAAGGCGCGTGCGAGCAGCTCTTCATTATGGCCGTTGCCGTATTTGTCCGATGTATCGAACATGGTGACACCGCGCTCATAGGCTTCATGCAGCACGGCGAGTGCATTGGTGTCATCCGAGGGGCCGTAGCTGCCTGACAGCGACGCGCAGCCAAGACCCAGCGGAAAACTGTTCAGTCCGCTGTCGCCAATGGCGCGGGGCAGGCGTGATGTGTGTGTCATGCTCAATTCCATCATGAAAAAAGGCGCGCCTGCGGGCGCGCCCTTTCAAAATTGCATCATTCAGCTGCGCCAGGCGGCTTGTTTGATGGTCTGTGTTTCGACTTCGAAATGGCTGTCATAGTGATGCTTGGTCACGTCGGTCGGACAAGACCATGGCAGCTCGCTGTAGAAGTTCATGCGCAGGAATTGGGTGCAATCAACCGGATCGGTGATGACGCTGTGGCCGATACCGCGTGGAATGACGGTCACTGTGCCGGGCGCTGTATCGGCATTGCCGGTTTCCGACATGTCGAGCGCCTTGCCGCGGAACTGGATGCGCACCTCTTCCGAGCGCAGAGCGCGGTGGAAGGCAAATTGTTCACCGATGATGTTGTAGACCTTGATCTCGAGATGCTTGCCGCGCATGACGGGCTTGGGCTCGCCGCTGGTGCCAGCGATTTCCTTGAACAGATCAAAGGCGCGCAGCTTGACGATGCCGCTCTTGGCCTCACGCGGGCTGGTCGAGCCGGCCGGCACAAGGTCGATATAATCACGCTCGAAAATTGTCTCGTCGGTCGGCTTGTCATCCCAGCAGATCATGCGCTCAATGACTTTGTCCTTGGGCGCGCTCATGCGATCGGCCGGAATCGTCCAATTCGGGCCATTGACGCGGCGGACGTTGAACTTGGTTTCAGAAACCTGATCTTCCTCGGTCATGAATTGTGTGAAGGGTGCATTGACCCAGGCAAACCAGCGCAGGCTATCGGCGGAGCCTGATGAGCGGTGCGCAATGCCTTCGGGGATATGGATGATGTCGCCCGCTGCCATTTCGTAAATGGCAAATTCGGTTTCAATCGTGCTGGAGCCTGCAAATTGCACATAGACCGTGTCGTAATCGACATGGCGGACGAATTCCTGTTGCGCACCGCAAACGCTTTCGACGCCGATCTTGTGATCGGCATTCTGCAAGATGATGACGCGATCATTGGGGTTCTTCAGAAGGTCAAAAGCACGAAACATCGGCAGGGCGCGTGTGCTCTTGCCGGAGTTCAGCAGGCTCGATTTCTGGCGCAACGCCCAGGCTGGCAGATAGGAGCGGGCTGACGTGTGCCACGTCGTCATGAATTCCTTGGCTTTGGTCGGGATGTTCATCGGGTTTCTCCTGATCTTGTCTTACTTGTTGGTGACCATGAGGCTGGCTTGTTGCAACTCGGGCACCAGCTCGTCGGGGATTTTGGCAATCTCTGCAACCGTCTCGGCGACGCGCTCGCCAGCCATCGGGTCGAGCCCGATTTTCAGCGTGGCGATCTCGGCCAGAAAGTCCTTGTCTTCCATGCAACGCAGAAACGCATGGCGCAGGATCGCCAGACGATCCGCCGGAATATTGGGTGAGGAAAAGAAGCTCGTGCCGATGTCGGCTGCATTGACGATGGCGCGCATCAGTTCGGTCTGGCGCTTTGTCTTGGCAAATTCGACGACGGTCGGGACATTGGGCATTTCCGCATGACGCTTGGAGGCGAATTGCGTGAGAATATTGATGCTCTTGTCTTCAATCCATGCCGGATGGCTGGTCTTCAGCGTGTCCCAACCCGTGCAATGTCCATCGACTTCCGCACGCTCTACCGCGAGCATGCCTTCCATCGAGCCGGAATAGCCGCGCACAATATCGAACTTTGTGCCCAGAATTGTGTTGGTCGCATTCGGATAGACGGTGATGGCCGAGCCGGCCCCTGTTGCTGACAGGCGTACGGAGGTTTTGAACGCATCATCAAACGTCTTGATGGAGGGGCCGCGTGTGAAGATCACATTCACAAGTGTATTGATGCGCCCGATCCAGGAAAACTCCGAGGATTTGAAGCGCTGCCCGCTGCCTGCCGGTGTGAGGCGTTCTTCAAGCGGTAGCGTGGGGGAGGCCAGCGCCAGCACGGTGCCATCGCGGGGTGCGGAATTGGCAACAAAAGCCGCCGCCGTCACGCTGCCGGCGCCGGGCATATTGCGCACAACAACGCCGGGGTTTCCGGGGATATATTTGCCAATGTGATTGGCCAGCACGCGCGCATAGAGATTGTTGCTGCCACCGGGCGGGTAGCCAATGATCAGATCGATATTCTTGCCTTTGTAGAAAGGCTCGACATCTGCCAGGGCCGGGGATGCAATCAAGGCACCTGCGCTGCCAGCTGCGAGCTGGAGAAAATGCCGCCGATCAAAAATTGTGCAATCCATGTGCTTGGCGCTCATGGTTTTGTCTCCTTCCCTGGGCCGCTTATATGGCGCCGGTGTTCGAACCGGTCATTCAGTTTGTCGCTGTTTTTTCAGCGGCGGCACGTTGATGCGTCTTGTTGCGCTGAATGCGCCTGATTTTCAAGTGCGTTTTTTGCCAATGAAGGCAAGAACGGCTGCGTTGAACAGGTCCGGCCTTTCCCAATAGACGGAATGGCCGGTTTCCTCAGCGACCACCATCTGCGCGCCGGGAATGGCATCACGCACCAAGCGCATGATGGCTGGCGGGGTGATGAGATCAGCTGCACCTGCAATCAGCAAGGTCGGCACTTTCACGGTTCGAAGCGCCGCATCCGTGATGCGGTTGGTGGGCGCTTGCCGATAGTCAGTGCCCGTGAGGGAATGGTGCTCGAGATCAAGCCAGAGTTTTGTGCCCTCCGCATTGATGGCGCGATAAGAGGGCCCCAGCTCGCGGAACTCGACCGGCATTTTGTCCCAGCCCTGCGGCTTGGATTGTTCGGCCGCTTTGAAAATAGCGCCATCACGCACGCCTGCCGAATTGCTGGAAATGGTCAGCGACAACAGTCTGTCAGGATAGGACAGTGCAAAATCCATCGAGATCGAGCCGCCTGCAGCAGACGAGACGAGATGAAAGCGCGGCAGTTTCAGCGCGCTGGTGAAAGCTGCGAGATCTTCCGATCCGCTGCCGGGGTTGGCTTTGTCATAGGGGGATGATTTGGCATAGCCGCGGCGCGAATAAGCGATCACGCGATAGCCTGCTTTGGCGAAGGCCGCTTGCTGATAGGCCCAGATCATGGCGCTGCCAGAGGCTGGATGCATCAGCACAAGCGGTTCGCCGTTGCCGCCCGTGTCCCAATAGAAAAGCTGCGCGCCGGAAATGTCGATCAGGCCGGATGTGGTCGGCACCTGATCAATGGGCGGCAGGTGTTGAAAGGCTGCATTCGTATCAGTGCGCGTGGGCAGGTTTTGTGCTGTGGCAGATGTGCTGCCCGCCACCACAAAACTTGTTGCCGCCCCCGCACTCAAGGCGCTCGCTGCCAGAAAAGCACGGCGGTGCGGCGTGATCATATTTTTGATCATCTTGGTCATGCTCCCCTCCCTGATGTGATCAGATCAGAGC
>CANGRU010000191.1 GCA_947456315.1 Beijerinckiaceae bacterium
CCAAGGGACCGAACCCCAGAACGTCATTGCAAATATCATCGAGCAGGTCGTCTTGCTCGGCCGTCGACATGACGTAATTTTTAATTGTGATGATTTCGCTGACAATATCACGGATTTCAGCCCGCGCACTGTCTGCATCAAGCCGCGACAATTGTGAGAGATCAATGGCCTCGATCAAAGCACCAAAGATCAGGCTTTTGGTCATGTAATAATCATCTGAACGGGGCGTTTCAGCCCGCACAGGTTGCTGAACACCCATCCGCAAGGGCGCCATGGCATTGACGCGCGCAGACGTAGATGCCGCCGCACTGCGTGCGTGTGGTAATCCTTGAGTTGAGGGACGCCGACCAAACATGTTCAACTTTCATTCTCAGGCAAATGCGCTTCGTAACTTTGCAACAAGCGGCGCAATCAGCGCCATGCGATCAGGCTTGGGCGCGCCCACGCCCGTGACAGCTGCACACACCGCCTTGAGCAACTCACCAATCTTCGCAGACCCTTCGGTATCAGCCAGCATCTGGCCATTGTTGGCTGCTGTCCCGAATAATTTTGCCTCATGAGGAATGATGGCCGTGGGCGCCAAAGCCAATCCACGTTCGAAATCAGATGCCGAAATTTCAGGACGCCGCGCCATACCCGCCTTGTTGAGAACGAGGCGCGGATTGAGATCATTCGGGCGCTGCTTGCGCATGAATTCGAGAATGTTTTTGGCATTTCGCAAATTTGCCAAATCTGGCTCACAAACCAGCACGATATCTTCCGAGCTGAGCAACAAACGCCGCTTCCAGTCTGCCCAGCCATGCGGCATATCGAGCACGATATAGGGTGCCAATGACCGCACGGCATCCAGCACAGGGTCAAAGACATCGGCTGCAAGATCACCTGCGGCCTCGACCATTGCAGGCGCCGCAAGAAGCGAGAGATTGTCTTCACACCGCACCAAAAGGCGCTCCACAAAGACGGAATCAACGCGCTCGGGGGCTTCAATCGCATCAGCCAGAGTGCTGTGAGGCTCCTGATTGAAATCAAGACCCGCGGTCCCGAAGGGCAGATCGAGATCGATCAGGATGACGGGCTGGCGGATATTGCGCGCCATGGTCAGCGCCAGATTATGCGCCAGCGTTGACACACCACATCCACCCTTGGCACCTGTCACAGCAATCACACGGCCGACCAAGCGCTGTGCAGGATCGGCATAGAGAGCCGCAATGGCACGCACCAAATCTGCGGGCTCAAAGGGATGAATCAAATAATCGCTGATGCCGCGCGCCATCAAGGCGCGGTAGAGCTGCACATCATTCATGTCGCCGATGACAATGACTTTTGTGGTTTCCTCGCAAAGCTCCGCCAGAGCATCGAGCTCTTGAAACAACAGGTCGCGCTCGGCTTTTGTTTCGATGATGATCAGATTGGGAATCGGCTCGATCCTGAACGCCTCAAGAGCCGAGGGCAATCCACCTTGATGCAGACCTGCGTCCACACGCACCATGCGTGGATCATTGATGACCATTTGCAGAAGCGCACGGGTCTCTTCATCTTCGCAAAAAACCTGCATGGTCATGTGCGGCAGCGGTGCGACAGAATGTTTCATGTCCATCTTGGCGCTCCCACACTCATTGGTCGGCTCCACCAATGCTTGGCGCTTGCATGCCCCATGTCACAGACGGGTCCTGGCCCCGCCGAATGGCCGCCAATGCGCGGGCACGCATTTCACCATCGGCCGGGCTTGCCGCCCGCATGCTGGTGAGATCGCGCGGATCAGCCGTTTGCACCGCCATCATGGTTTGATAGGCGCAGCCGAAATTGGCGTATGGCTCATTGTCCCAACCGGACAAGGATGAGGCCGAGGCCAGATCATCGGGCCACACGCCACAGGGTGTCACCACATTCGCTTTGCTGCGCATAAAGCGCAGGCTGATATTCAGCGTCTCACCCAATATGGCTGGCTCACGGATGAGGCGCACAGAGCCTCGCACACCCTCACTCAAAAGCTGCTGGCGAACGCGCTCGAATTGCGCCCGCACCAATTTGTCCTGCGGGGTTTTGATCGGCATACGGACTTCTATTTTCTGGCTCCTGTCCTGCCGCCAAGCAGAGGCAAAGCCCGCAATTTTCATCCGGCTCTCGCCATCAAGCTGCGCAGCCACAGGAAGGCTCATGACTTGATAGTCATCCTGCATGGCAATGGGATGGCGCGAGGCAACATCCTGACCAAGACGCGACACAGGCTCGCTGGCACAGCCCGCAAGCAAAATGACAAGTGTCGTGAGGATGAGAGGCCGGTCAATCATTGATAAACCCCGCACGCCCTTTGAGCTGGCCAAGTTTTGCATCCGCGCCATAGGATTGATTGACACGCCCCATCAACACAGCCTGTGGATCGGTGGCATCGACCAGATTATCTGTCGGCTTTTTCAAATCACCCGGCATGCTGGGGCGCGCAATCACCGGCGTGATGATGATCATCAATTCACTTTCCTCACGCTGATAATCGCGTGAGCGGAATATCGAGCCCAGCACCGGAAGGTTCATGAGCCCGGGGAGCCCGTTCAATACCTGCTTGGAGCGAACCTGAATGAGCCCTGCAGAGGCAATCGAACCGCCCGAGGGCAGTTCAACAGTCGTTTCATTCTTGCGGGTCAAAAAGCCATAGACCGCCGAGGTGCCGTAATTGAAGCTCTGTGTCGGATCAACTTCGGTCACTTCCGTTGCGACACGCAACAAGATGCGCCCTTCATTCATCACCACAGGCGTAAAATTGAGCGCCACGCCATAGGGCCGGAAGGTGACCGAGGCCGAACAGACATTGCGGTTGGTTGCCGGATCAATCGTACAATTCTGCCCCGTGGGCACGGGCATTTCGCCACCGGCCGTGAACTTTGCACTCTCACCCGACACAGCCGTGACAGCAGGCTCTGCCAATATCCGCGCCACGCCATAACGCTCGAGTGCTTGCAAAGTTGTTGTGACATCGCCTTTTGTGTTCAGCGCAGTGGTGGGTGCGCCCCGAATACCAAAGGCATTGGCAATGTTGAGCACGCCCCAATTTCCACTGGCTGCGATATTGGACACGCCCAGCTGCTTGACCACATCGCGCCGCACTTCGGCAATGGTGACTTTGACCATGACCTGATCTTGTCCGCGCACGGTCAGGGAATTGACGATCTTTCCGGACGAGCCCGCATTGCCCGCAACAAAACCTGACGCAATTTCGCTGGCTTGCTGCGCGTCACGGGCACTATCGACACTGCCTGTCAGAATGATCGTGTCATTGATGGTGCGCAGCATAATATTGGCTTTGGGCATGGCGGTGCGCAAAATGGCATCCAGCTCACCAATGTCGCGGCCAATTGAAATGTCGAAAGAAGCGATCTGCCGACCGGCTCCATCCAGCGCAAAGACATTGCTCTGCCCGTTGTCCATGCCGATGATATAAATGCGGCGGGGTGAACGCACGATGGCATTGGCAACTTTGGGGTTGCTGACAAAAATCTCCGAGGCATCGCGCGGCAAATCCAGAACATATGATTTGCCAACTCCCATATTGATGCTGCGCGCTTTCGCATCAATCGTTTCTTGGCCCTGTCCGGATTGCGGCACAGCCATCAGAAGCGCCAGAACAAGCATGCTGCGCGTGAGACGATGATGGCCTGCCATTATCGCGCTCCTGTCAGCACGCCGTAGCGCACCACATTGGCAATGCCGCCTGTCTGGTTCACGCCGGTCTCAGGCGCATTGGCGTGTTCGGCTGTCGGGCGCAGCACAAGTGTCAAATGCGCGGTGCGTTGCGCAACCAGCAGCAATTCCGCCTGTGCGGGTGTCACTTCCAAGGTTGCGGTGGCGGCATTGACAGGCCGCTCCAGATTGCGCTCGGCGACTTGCCCGATTGCCAGAACACGCACATTGCGCAGCAGCACTTGCGCCCCTTGCGCATCAGCCGATACGCCTTCTTCATCGCGCGCCATTTTCACCACATCGACGCGATCACCGGGCTGGACAAAACCACCCGCTGACGTCAATCCGCCCGGATCGATCGCAATGGCAACGGCGCGCATGCCGGCTGGCAGATTGGCCGCCATGAAACCGGCGGCACGCCCCGCGCGGATCAAACGCTCGCGGCGGATCGGTTCACCCGCACCCATAGCCTGTCGGACATAGGCTCCGCGCAGATCGGTCAATGCTTCACCGTTGCGGCGTAAAATCATGCCCGGTTGCACATTGGTCGGCGCTGTTTTTTGCCAGACCAGATCTGCCTCTTCGATCACGCGACCGGGCGACAGTTCACTGGCTGCAACCAGCACATCCTCCATCACCACGACTGG
>CANGRU010000192.1 GCA_947456315.1 Beijerinckiaceae bacterium
CGTGCCGCGGATACGTTTTTCAAAAGCTGATTATCCACAAAGGCATGGGAATAAAGGCTTTTGGTCATTCCGATGTTAACCCTAATTAGAGCTTGCCCTGCCGGAGGAGCCGTTTTTCGCTAGTCTGGGCTCTTACCGCTGCGACGTTTCGCGCGGGTGGAGAATGTTCATGCTGCGCAATGCCTCGGCCGCGTCCCGCAATACCGTCTCTTTTGGTCACCATCTGGCCTCCTCGGAGGCTTTCAAGACCTTGGTTCGCGAGGGCATGATCCTTGTGGAAGAGGCCGCGGCCTATCTGGATGGCCCGGGCCGTCAGGAAAGCCGGGTGCTGCCGCGTGAGGATGCACTGGCCTATGCCTCGGAAAGCATGCGGCTGACGACCCGCCTGATGCAGATGGCCTCCTGGCTCTTGCTCCAGCGGGCGGTCAATGAGGGTGAGCTCACGCCCCATCAGGCGCGCAAGGACAAGCATAGGGTCAACCTGACCCGTCAGGGCCTCGCCACTCCGGCGGAGGCTTTCTCGCGGCTCCCTGACCGCTTGCAGGAGCTGGCTCTCATCTCCCAGCGGCTGCAGGCGCGTATCCATCATCTCGATGCCCAGCTCTATGCCCAGCAGGCGCAGGAGAGCGGTGCGCCAGCCATTTTGAACCAGCTGGCGACCTTGCAGGCTGCCTTTGGTGCGGCCCGCGCGTAAGCCTTTGCCGATGTCTCTGCCAGATAACAAAAAACCCCGGCCAAGCCGGGGTTTTTCGTATGTCGTGCAAGGGCTGAGAAGCTTACTTCTTGCCGAGCGAAATGCCACCGAAGCGCGAGTTGAACTTCGAGAGACGGCCGCCACGATCCATCAGCTGCTGCGAGCCGCCGGTCCAGGCCGGATGGGTCTTGGGATCGATATCCAGGTTCAGCGTGTCGCCTGCGTTGCCGTAGGTCGAGCGGGTCTGGTATTCCGTGCCATCGGTCATGACGACCTTGATGAAATGGTACTGAGGATGCGTATCGGCCTTCATCGTCTTGTCCTTGAGTTCAGCGGGGACGCGGTTGAGCGTGGACGCAGCCGCTAAAAAGCTTCCCGATGTCGGGGTTGCGCCCCTATAACGCAGGCTTGGACGCGAGACAAGCGATATGGATCGGTTGACCCCTTTGGGGGTAAAAAGGGTGAAAAAGGGTCTGGGACACGATGGCTGAGCCAAAAGAAGCAAACAAGCCGGCGACTTCACTCAAGGCGCTTTTGCCCCTCGTCCCCTATGCGCGCCGCTACAAGGGCCGGATTCTGGCCGCTCTCGCCGCCCTCAGCGTGGCCTCCGGCGCGACCCTGACCGTGCCCTTGGCCGTGAAGGGCATGATCGACCACGGTTTCTCCTCGGACGACAGTGTGGGGGCCATCAACTTCTATTTTGCCGCCATGGTCGTCGTCGTGGCCGTTCTGGCGCTGGCCTCTGCTACCCGGTATTTTTTGGTCATCACCATTGGTGAGCGCGTGGTGGCGGATCTGCGTGCCGATCTCTTCGCGCATCTGACGCGGCTTGATGCGCCCTTCTATGACAATGCGCGCGTCGGCGAGTTGGTGTCGCGCCTCACCGCTGACACAACGCAGATGAAGACCGCCTTTGGCGCATCCGCATCCGTCGCGCTGCGCAACTTCTTCATGTTCATCGGCGCCATTGCCATGATGGTGATCACCAGCCCGAAATTATCGGGCCTTGTGCTGGTGGCTATTCCGATCATCGTGTTGCCGCTGGTCGCCTCTGGTCGCACCGTGCGTGCGCGCTCGCGTGCAGCCCAGGACCGCTTGGCCGATGCGACCGCTTTTGCTGCTGAAAATCTCGGTGCGGTGCGCACCATGCAAGCCTTTGGCGCTGAGCGCACAACCATCGGCCGTTTCACCGAAGCGGTGGAAGAAGCCTATATGGCGGCGCGCAATGCCACAGCTGCCCGCTCTGTTTTGACCGCGGTTGCCATCTTTCTGGCCTTTGCCAGTGTGGTTTGTGTCTTGTGGCTGGGTGCGCAGGATGTGCTGGCTGGACGCATCACCGCAGGCCTGCTCTCGCAATTCGTGCTCTATGCTGTCTTTGGTGCGGGCGCGCTGGGTGAATTGTCGCAAGTGTGGAGCGAAATCTCCGCGGCCGCTGGTGCCGCTGGCCGCATCGCCGAAATTCTCGCCGTGCAGCCCAAAATTGTCGCGCCCGCCAAGCCCATCGCACTGCCCGTGCCGCCGCGTGGTGAAGTGACATTCAATGATGTCTCTTTCTCTTATCCCACGCGTGCCGATGCGGCCGCTGTGCGCAATCTGTCGCTGCGCATTGCGCCGGGTGAAACGGTTGCGATTGTCGGCCCCTCGGGGGCTGGCAAATCCACGGTCTTCCAATTGCTGATGCGCTTTTATGATCCCACAACCGGTTCGATTGCCGTTGATGGTGTGGATCTGCGCGATGTCGCGCCCGCTGATCTGCGGGGACGCTTGGCGCTTGTGCCGCAAGATCCGGTGATCTTTGGCGCCAGCATTGCCGACAATATCCGCTATGGCTCGCCGGATGCGCCGCTTGAGCTGGTGATTGCGGCCGCCGAGCGTGCTGCTGCAGCAGAATTCGTGACCGCTTTGGACAAGGGCTATGACACAACGGTGGGTGAGCGCGGCGTCACGCTGTCGGGTGGCCAGCGCCAGCGCCTCGCCATTGCACGCGCCATTTTGAAAGACGCGCCGGTCCTGCTGCTGGATGAGGCCACCTCTGCGCTGGATGCTGAAAACGAAGTGCTGGTGCAAGCCGCACTCGAGAACATCATGAAGGATCGCACGACACTGGTGATTGCACATCGCTTGGCGACCGTGCTGAAAGCCGACCGCATTCTGGTTATGGACGAGGGCGCGATTGTCGAAGAAGGCACACATGCCGAGCTGGTCGCCAAAGGCGGCCTCTACGCGCGCCTCGCACGCTTGCAGTTTGATGCGGGCGCCGTGCCCGAAGAGGTTGCCGCGCTGTAAGGCGCCCTGCGCGCCGTCATTGCGAGGAACGCGTAGCGTGACGTGGCAATCCAGAAGCCACACGTGAGGCTTGTCTGGATTGCTTCGCTGACGCTCGCAATGACGGGCTTAGCGTTCCGTCAGCTTCAGCTCGATGCGGCGATTGCGGCGATAGGCGTCTTCGGTCTCGGCTGTATCAATCGGCTGGAATTCGCCAAAGCCTGCCGCGACCAGATGTTGTGGTGACACGCCTTTCGACACCATGAATTGCACCACGGCAATCGCGCGTGCGGCTGAGAGATCCCAATTGGTGCGACCGGCAATCGGGCGTTTGTCGGTATGGCCGTCCACTCTCATCACCCAATTGATCTCGGGCGGAATGACGCGTTCGAGATCACTCAGCGCTGCAGCGACTTTTTCAATCTCGGCGCGGCCCTGATTGTTAAGCGTGGCTTGGCCGACTTCAAACAGAACTTCCGATTCAAACACAAAGCGATCACCCACCACGCGCACGCCGGGGCGATTGCCCAGAATGTCACGCAAACGGCCGAAAAAGTCGGAGCGATAGCGATTGAGCTCCTGCACCTTCTGCGCCAGTGCGATATTCAGGCGAGAGCCGAGATCGGCAATACGGGTCTGATTGTCTTTGTCGCGCTTTTCGGATGCGTTGAGGGCCTCTTCCAAGGCGGCCAATTGGCGGCGCAGAGCTGAAATCTGCTGGTTGAGAATCTCCACTTGCGCCAAGGCGCGGGCCGAAATCTGCCGTTCATTGTCCAATTGCTGGCGCGCTTGCGTGGTCGCGCTGCCAGCGACCTCCAATCCGTTGCGCGTGGCATCTGCCAAGCCTTGCAGGCGTTGCTTTTCGCGCTCGGCGGCATCGAGCGTTGCCTGCAACGCCAGAATGGTGGATTGCGCCTCGCCTTTGGACGCGCGTTCCAGCGACAGCAAAGAAGTCAGCTCTTCGATCTGGCGATTGAGTCTTTGCAGCGCTGTATCCTTGCCGCTCATTTCGCGGGTGAGGAAATATTGCGCCAGCATGAACACCGAGAGCAGAAAAATAATCGTCAGCAGCATCGTCGACAAAGCATCGACGAAGCCCGGCCAATAATCGAACGTGCGGCTTGTGCGCCGTCCGCGGCCCAGTGCCATTACTTGCGCTCCGCTTCTGCGGCCAGCCGCTGCAGCAATTTGCGAATGTCGGCTTGCTGTTCGGCTTGGGCCTCAACCCATGTGCGCAGCATTTGCTGTTCGCTGCGCATGTGCTGCACGAGACCCTGAATCCCCTCGGCCAGATTGGCCATGGCAGCTTGCGCATTTTGTGCGTTGGCCGGGTCCGCGCCTTCGGTCAGTTTTTGC
>CANGRU010000193.1 GCA_947456315.1 Beijerinckiaceae bacterium
CATCATCGCATTGGAAGAAGAACACCGTTTTGAAGATTTGAAAGCCCGCTATCCGGCATTTGCATCGCGCATTCATTATCGTCGCCGCACGAGCAATGAAGGATACAAGGCCGGCAACATCCGTGATTTTTGCGAAACGCATGGCGCGGATTTTGAATTCATGCTGCCGCTTGATGCCGACAGTCTCATGTCGGGCAATATGATCCAGCGCATGGTGCGCATGGCGCAGGCCCATCCCAAACTTGGCATTTTGCAAAGTCTGGTGGTGGGCGCCCCCACCGACTCCGGTTTTGCGCGGGTGTTTCAATTTGGCATGCGCCACGGCATGCGCCCCTACACAATGGGCAGCGCGTGGTGGGCTGGCGATTGCGGGCCGTTCTGGGGACATAATGCGCTGGTGCGCATCGCTCCGTTCCGCGACCATTGCCACTTGCCAGTGCTACCCGGCGGGCCGCCTTTGGGTGGGCAAATCCTGTCGCATGATCAGGTCGAAGCCGTGTTGATGCGCCGCGCCGGCTATGAGTGCCGTGTGCTGCCGGAAGAGAGCGGCTCGTTCGAGGACAATCCGCCCACCCTGCTCGAATTCACCCGCCGTGATCTGCGCTGGTGCCAAGGCAATATGCAATATTGGCGCTTGCTCGACATGAAGGGACTGGAGCCGATGAGCCGCTTCCAGCTCATCTGGGCGATCATGATGTTCATCGGCGTGCCGGCCTTTACGCTGATCATTCTGCTGGTCGCGCTGAAGCCATTGGATGGCGAAGATCTCTCACGCTTTCCGGCACAATCGGCGATCGGTTTTTATCTGACGTTTCTGGCCATGTATCTGGCACCCAAACTTGCGGGCTTTCTCGACATTGCGCTGACGCGCGGCGCCATGACGCGCTATGGCGGGGCGTTTCGCTTTCTGAGCGGCGCTGTATTCGAAGTGCTGTTTTCGTTCCTGCTCGGCGCATCGACAACTTTGCGCACCGGCATCTTCATTGTCGGATTGGCCTTTGGCCATTCCGTCATCTGGAGCGGGCAAGCGCGTGATGCGCATCAGCTCTCGCTCGAAGAGGCGCTTGAGGGTCTGTGGCCGCAAACCGCATTCGGCCTCATTCTCTTTGCGATTGCAGCAGAGTTGGCGCCGCAGCTCATTCTCTGGTCTTTGCCGCTGACGCTGGGCTATGTACTGGCAGCACCCTTTGCGGTCATCACGTCAGGTCCGGCCTTCGGACAATTTTTGAAAAAGACCGGCCTGTGTGCCATTCCCGAAGATCTGGCTCCACCGCCCATTCTCACAACGCTGGAAAGCGTTGCAGCCTCTCACGACACCATTCAGCAGAGAAAGTTCGAGACGACATGAAAGCCCGGCTGATTGCATCCATCCTCGCCCTCGTTGCCACGGGCGCTTTGGCCCAGACACCACCGCGCCCACCGTTCAAAACACCCGTGCCGATTGCGCCTGAATTTACGACGCCGAAAGAGGGCATCAGCCCCAACGAGCTGGCAGTGAATGTTGCCAATCGCACTGTGCCTGTGCTGTGCGCTGAAAAAGACAATGTCGAGCTGACATTCACTTCGCCAAGCGTGCGCCATTTCCGCATGCAGGCGACACATCCGGCCTATATTGGTTCGATCAATGTCGATCGCTATGCGCCGGACTTTACGTCCTGCGATATGTCCGCTGATCCGGTCTATCGTTCCGATGCCAACAAGGAACAGCGCATCACCTTTTGGGAGACGCCTGATTTCTGGATGACAGGTTATATCTATCCCTCGTTCTGGCGACCTGCGACTGTGCCCGTGCGCATTGGCAATCGCGAGGTGAAGGGGCTGCACATGGTGCAGCTCTGGATGAAATATCGCGAACGCGCTGAAGAAGTGCTCGTGTTTTATCCCCCCGATGGCTATTGGCGCGCGCGCCCGCTGCCCTTCGCTGACATGCGCTGGACCTCCTATGGTTCGTCCTTCCTGATCGGTCCGGTGGAAGTGCAGCAACGCCCCATTGTGGATCTCAAAAGCATTGCGCTTGATCCTGACACCATGACCTTCACGCTGGAATTTGCCCGTGGCGGCTCGGCCAAATTGAAGCTCGACACGATCGATCAGGAAAAGTTCATGATCGAAACCGAACTCTCGGCCGATGTGCCGCGCAACTATCCCTTCGCCTCCATGCGCTCCATGTATGCGACAGAGTTCAACTCCGATGTGGCGCGCGTGGCTTGGCGAACCAAGGGTGTGGAGGCTTGGGGCGAAGCACCGATCCTCTCGTTCAAGGGGGCCGACATTACAGAAATCTGGGCTGGCCGCGTTGTGCCCTCGCTGCACAACAAAAGCGCGCCGGATATGATCTTCAGCCATTTCAGCGATAAACCCGCTGCAAAATGAGTGATCCTGCACAGCGCCTGAAACGCTGGCCCGCGCTGGATGCCGCGCGCGGGCTGGCGCTTGGCGCCATGTTCATCTTCCACCTGTGTTGGGATCTCGCCTATTTTGAATTTCTGCCACAGAGCTTTCTCGAAAGCCCCGTTTTTCATGGCTTTGGTCATGCCATTGCAGGCACATTTATTTTCCTGAGCGGTATCGGCGTGACGCTGGCCGCGCGCGGCGGGCTTGATCTCCATGCGGCCTTGATGCGCATCGGCATGATTGCGCTGGCAGCCCTTGGTATCACGGCTGTGACGTTCCTGCTTTTCCCGGATGCCTATATCACCTTCGGCATTTTGCATCTGATCGCACTGGCCAGCCTGCTGGGGCTTGCGTTGTTAAATGCGCCCGTTTGGTTGATGGCATCACTTGCTGTGCTCGCACTGTCATTGCCTGTGCTGATGTCAGAACCGGCCTTTGATACACCAGCTTTGCAATGGCTTGGTCTCGGCACACATCCACCCATCACAAATGATTGGCGCCCGCTGACACCCTGGCTTGGCGTCATGTTGCTCGGCCAACTCCTCGGGCGCATCATAGCCGCAAAGGGTCTTTGGTATCTCGATGATTGGAGCCCGCAACAGGCAGCCAGCAAAACACTTGTGCTGGGCGGCCGCCATACGCTGTTGCTCTATCTCACCCATCAACCTGTTTTCATCGCACTGGTCTTTGTCGCCGCGATGGTGTTGCAACCCGGGCAGATAGACATCACGTCGGATGCGTCCAATTTCATGAATGGATGCGAGCGGCAATGCGTGGCGACCGGTGGCGAAGCCCAACTGTGCACGCGCGCCTGTGGCTGCATTGCGCAAGAGGCGCAATTGCAGGGCATGAGCCGCGCGGTGGCACGCAATCAGCTCTCTGCCGAAGAGCAGCCGAAATTCAACGAGATTACGAAAGCCTGTTTGCGTCGTCTGGTGCCGCAACCGCCCGCCCCCTGATCAGGCGAGCGCGGGCGTGTTCCAAATCAGCCCTCATTCACCGCTTGCACGCGAATAGCGGGTGCCATGAATGAGCGAATCCATCCCCGTCTGCCAATTGGCATCTGATGAAAAATCAGAGGTGGATGAAATCGAGAGCAATTCCGCCAGTCGGTTTCGCGCGCGATTGACGCGACTTTTCATCGTGCCCACGGCGCAATGACAAATGCTTGCCGCTTCCTCATAAGACATGCCGGACGCCCCGATCAGCACCAGAGCTTCACGCTGGTCAGCGGGCAATTTTTGCAAGGCAGCACGAAAGTCAAGAAAATCCATATGTCCGGTCTGCTCGGGAGCCGTAGCCAGACGCGCGGCAATCGTGCCCTCTGAATCGGCCACTTCACGGCGGCGTTTGCGATATTCGGAATAATAAATGTTGCGCAAAATTGTAAAAAGCCACGCGGACAAATTTGTGCCCTCGAGGAAGGAGCCAAGATTGCTCCAAGCTTTTACAAGCGTTTCCTGCACCAGATCATCGGCGCGATCAGGATTGCCGGACAGTGATACAGCGAAGGCGCGCAAACTCGGGATCGCCGCAAGGAGATCTGCTTTGAGCTGTGGGCTCGCCTGCATCCGTCCGGAGTGCTCAGTCACACCTGATCCTTTGATCCAGACGCCTTGTCTGCATCATCCGTGTCGAGTTCGTTCAAGAGTTCAAGAAAGCGATCGGGAATCGGCTGGTTGAGCACATCGTCATAGACGGACTTCAGCTGCCGCTCGATATAGGTCTTCACATTCGGCGTCGTGGATGACGCATCGCCTTTGATGTCTTGTAATGGCTCTGCTTTTTTCTCTGGCAGGTCCTGAGCTGCCAGATGTGGGGGCGGCCCGGCGGCAGCAGGCGTAGCTGCACCGCGTCCACTGGGCGTTTGCAGAGGCCGCGCTGAAATAGCGCTCGGCTTCTTCTTCCTGGTTCTGC
>CANGRU010000194.1 GCA_947456315.1 Beijerinckiaceae bacterium
AGCGCTATCAGCACACGGCAGAATTTTTGTCGGTCTATAATCGCCTGCTCGAGGGCAAAGAGGTCAGCTATCAGGGCAAATATATTGACGTGCGCAAAGCCAAGCTCGAATTCGCGCCCGTGCAAAACCCGCGCCCACCCGTCTGGTTCGGTGGGTCGTCTGATGCAGGCATTGATGTGGCGGCGGAACATTCAGATGTCTATCTGACATGGGGCGAGCCGCTGGCAGATGTTGAGCAAAAGCTCAATCAGGCGCGGGCACGTGGCAAGCTCAAAGGCCGCAAGCTGAAGTTCGGCCTGCGCATTCACCTCATCGTGCGCGAGACGGATGACGAGGCCTGGGCTGCCGCCGACAAATTGATCTCGCATCTCCCGCAAGCCGCCATTGATGCCGCCCAAGCCAAGTTCAGGCAGGAATCGGATTCGGTCGGCCAGTCGCGCATGTCTGACCTGCACAATGGAGACCGCAAGAACCTGATCATTGCACCCAATCTCTGGGCCGGCATCGGCCTTGTGCGCGGTGGCGCTGGCACAGCCCTTGTGGGCTCGCCGCAAACAGTGGCCAAACGCCTCGCCGAATATCAGGCGCTCGGCATCGAGACGATTATTGCCTCGGGCTATCCCCATCTTGAAGAAGCCTATCGCACGGCAGAATTGCTCTTCCCCGCGCTTGGGCTTGTGAAAGAGCAAAAGGAAACCGTGCTCGCCGATATTGGCGCTTATGGCGTCAGCGGCACGGGCTATCGCGTTTCGGCGAGTTGATGTCATGAGCGACATTGCCGCCAAACCCCTCTCCTCCGGCTGGCGCTTCTGGCGCGTTGCGTTTTCTCCGCAACGCGCAAGTGCCGGCACGCAGGCCAAACGCCAAGGTGGATTGATCTCCTCCCGACTTACGCCTTGGTTGTTGCCTGCTCTGCTTCTCGCGCTCTGGCAGGGCGCGAGTGCCGGAGGACTCCTCTCCTCCGAAATCCTGCCCTCGCCACTTGATGTGGTGAAGGCAGGCGCGACGATGGTGGGCAATGGTCAACTGGCTGACAATCTCATGGTCTCGGCACGCCGCGCTGCCTCAGGCTTTCTGGTCGGCGGCGCACTGGCCTTTGCTTTGGGCCTGTCCAACGGCCTGTCGCGCCTGAGCGAGCGGCTGACGGATACGACCGTGCAGATGATCCGCAACATTCCCAATCTGTCGCTGATCCCGCTCGTTATTCTGTGGTTTGGTATTGGCGAGGAATCGAAACTCTTCCTCACGGCGCTGGGCGTTTTCTTTCCTATCTACATCAACACATTTCATGGCGTGCGCACGGTCGATGCGCAATTGGTGGAAATGGCGCGCTCCTATGGCATGTCGTCACGCGAATTGTTTCTGCGCGTCATTTTCCCCGGTGCCCTGCCCTCGATCTTTGTGGGGCTGCGCTATGCTTTGGGTGTCATGTGGCTGACCTTGATCGTGGCGGAAACCATCGCCGCCAATTCGGGCATTGGCTATATGGCCATGCAGGCGCGTGAATTCATGCTGGTCGATGTCGTCGTGCTCGCCATTCTGATTTACGCGGCACTGGGCAAGCTCGCTGATTCCACCGTGCGTGCCTTGGAGCGCCGTGCGCTGGCCTGGCATCCCGCTTTTCACAAGGTGTGAGACATGAGCCCTCGCGGAAGCGCCATCACCTTGCGCCATGTGTCGAAAAGCTTCGGCACAGTGCCGGTGCTCGACAACATCGATCTCGACATCACGCCGGGATCTTTCACCGCCATTATTGGCCGCTCTGGTTGCGGCAAGAGCACGCTGTTGCGGCTCATTGCCGGACTTGATGAGCCAAGTGCGGGCGAAATTCATTTTTCGGGCGGAGCCAAGCCGCGTCTTATGTTTCAGGAGGCGCGCCTGTTGCCCTGGGCCCGCGTGCTCGACAATGTTGAAGTGGGGCTAGGCTTTGACCGCGGCACACCAACGGGTCGTGCACGCGCGCAAGACGCGCTGACCCATGTGGGTTTAAGTGATCGCCTCAAATCATGGCCCGCCACTTTGTCAGGTGGTCAGCGCCAGCGCGTGGCTTTGGCACGCGCGCTTGTCAGCCGCCCGCAGGCGCTCGCCCTTGATGAGCCACTGGGCGCGCTCGATGCCCTCACCCGCATCGAGATGCAACGGCTGATCGAAGACATCTGGCGCACGGAAGGTTTTACCGCGCTCCTCGTCACACATGATGTGTCGGAGGCGCTGATGCTGGCGGACCGCGTTCTCCTCATTGAGAATGGCGCCATCGGGCTTGATCTGACCATCGATCTCCCCCGCCCGCGCCGCCGCGATATGGGCGAATTGGCGCAGCTCGAGGAGCAAATACTCGAGCGCTTGCTCGACAAGAAAGCCGCCTGACGCTCGTCATTGCGAGCGCAGCAAAGCAATCCAGAGCTGCACGTGAGGCTTTCTGGATTGCTTCGTGGCTTTGCTCCTCGCAATGACGGCAACCATGGCACACAAAAAAGGCGGGCACAAAGCCCGCCTTCAATTCAACCACGCGACCGCGTCTCAATAATAATAAGGACGCGGGCGATAATAGGGGCGCGGCTCGTAATAGTAAGGACGCGGCTCGACATAGATCGGGCGCGGGCGTTCATAGACCACCACTTCACGCACAGGCGGTGCAACCTCTTCCACCAGATTGCCACGCGTCTTCATGCATTGTGCATAGACCATGTCGTAGCGATCCTGCACTGCGCCTCCGGCTTGGCGCGCATTGCTGGCGCCAACGAGTGAACCTGCGAGCAGACCGGTGCCAGCGCCGATTGCGGCGCCCTTGCCCATATTGGCTGATGACGAGCCAATGGCTGCACCCGCCAGTGCGCCGAGTGCTGTGCCGACGGCGGCGCTTTGCACGGCTGAATTATTGGCGGCTTCACCGGGTGAGCGATAGCCAACCTGACGCTGGGCTGCAGCCTGACAATATTCATCATCGCGCTGGAACGCTTCATAGGACTTGCCCTTGGCGGGCATGACACTGACGCTCGGCGCGGCCGGACCTGTGGAGGCGCAGCCCGCCAGCGTCAGCGAGACAGCGCTGGCAGCCATCAGGGCTTTGGCAAGTTTCAACATGGGGGCATCCCTTTTTGATTCGATCTTGTCATTTTATGCACTCCAAGGTGGCAATAAAATGGCGCAGATCAAAGATCTGGCGTCAGCGGCGCGGAGCCACTGCCTGCACTTTGCCGCCATCGGTCACTTCATCGGGCAAGTTCAACAGGATCGGCTCACCAGCCTTCAGCCCTTCGGTGATCGTGACGCGGGCGCCATCGGTGCCGCCGACCACCACCGGACGCAATTGGACCGTCGACTTGTCTTTGTCGAACACCGCCACTACAGAGCGGCCATTGCGCAGCAAGAGGGCGGGTGCCGGTATCTGGATCGAGGGCGCCAAAGGCACATCCAGCGTCAGATTGACGAAGGAGCCGGGAACAAAAAACTCGTCCGGATTATCCAGATGCACTTCGATCAGCATGGTGCGGGATTTGGGATCAAGCTCGCCCGTCATGCGGGTGATCTCGCCAGATTTGCGCCGCTCGGGACGGCTGGCATCCACCACTTCGGCCTTGTGACCGAGTTTGATGAAGGGCACATCCGGCTGCTGCAAAAACGCATAGATGCGCACACGCGTATTGTCAGAGATTGTCAGCAAGGGCTGCGCACTCACCGCATTGGTCTGCGCATTGGTGACCAGCGCGCCCGGATCCACAAAACGCGCGGTGACGCGGCCCTCCAGCGGCGAGCGGATCGTCTGATAGGCACGGGTCGCGGCCAGACCCGCGACATTGTTTTCCGCCACCATGAAATCGGTTTCGGCTTGCAGCATGGCGACTTGTGTTGTCGAGCCGCGATCAAACAGACCGCGCAAACGCTCCAGATTACGCTTCTTCTGGATAAGATCATTCGAAGCGGCCGCATATTGCTGTTCAAGCTCGGGACTGTCGAGTTCGGCCAGCACCTGCCCTGCCGTGACCTTGTCACCCTTGTCGACATTGATCGTCTTCAGATAGGCGGAGATTTTGGCGTAAAGCGTGACAGTGGCAGCCGAGCGCACATCGCCCAGCAATTTGATCGTGCGCGATTTGGGCCCCGCGGTGGCTTCGACCATTTCCACGCGCGGACCCATTTCAGCCACTTTGGCTTGCGAGCTGCGCATTGTTTCGACGCGGTTATTCTCGCCCGCATAATGGCGCCAGACGAAGACAGCCGCTGCAACGAGGAAAATACCGCCGGCGATCCGCGCGATGTGTGACTTGTTCTGCGGGACCTCAACCATCGACTACC
>CANGRU010000195.1 GCA_947456315.1 Beijerinckiaceae bacterium
GCGCGCGCGCATGAAAAAACTGGGCGGGCGCGCCAGTGTGGGCGATGGCAAGATCGCAGACAAGATTCTTGCGCAACTGCCTTTCTCGCTGACGAGCGCACAGGTCGAAGCACTCAAAGAAATCCGCACGGATATGGCCTCAGGCGAACGCATGTTGCGTCTTCTGCAAGGCGACGTCGGCTCAGGCAAGACGCTGGTCGCGCTTCTCGCTATGGCGACCATAGTGGAAGCGGGCCGACAAGCCGCCATGATGGCGCCGACAGAAATTCTTGCGCGCCAACATTACGAACGCATGTTGCCCTTGTGCGAAGCCGCGCGCGTGAAACTGGCGCTGCTCACGGGGCGCGACAAAGCCGCCGAACGACGCAAGACGCTGGAAGCCTTGGAAGCCGGCAATATCGATATCGTGGTTGGCACGCATGCGCTGTTTCAAGAGGCGGTCGCCTTCCGCGATCTCGGCCTTGCCGTGGTCGACGAGCAGCATCGCTTTGGCGTGCACCAGCGCTTGGCGCTGGGCTCCAAGGGCGAAGCGGTCGATATTCTGGTCATGACGGCCACACCCATCCCGCGCACTTTGGTGCTCACTTATTTCGGCGACATGGATGTCTCGCTGTTGCGCGAAAAGCCTGCGGGGCGCCAGCCGATTGATACGCGGGCACTTCCCATTGATCGGCTCGACGAAGTGGTGGCCGGCATTGGCCGCGCCATCCAGTCAGGTGCGCGCGTCTATTGGGTCTGCCCGCTTGTCGATGAAAACGAAGAGCTGGATCTGGCCGCCGCGACCGAGCGCGCCGAAGTGCTACGCCAATTCTTCGGCGATCATGTCGGGCTTGTCCACGGCCAGATGAAGGGCAAAGACAAGGACGCTGCGATGGAAGCTTTGCAGCGCGGCGAGACGAAGATTCTGGTCGCGACCACCGTGATCGAAGTGGGCGTCGACGTGCCAGAGGCCACCATTATGGTGATCGAACATGCCGAGCGTTTTGGGCTGGCGCAACTGCACCAGCTGCGCGGGCGTGTGGGGCGCGGCAAGGGCCGCTCGACCTGTCTGCTGCTCTACAAAACACCGCTCGGCGAAGTGGCGGAAGCCCGCATCACCATCATGCGCGAGACAGAAGATGGCTTCCGCATTGCTGAAGAAGATCTGAAATTGCGCGGCGAAGGCGAAGTGCTAGGCACACGCCAATCAGGCACACCGGGCTTCCGCCTCGCCAGCCTCGATGTGCATGGCGCACTGCTGCCCGTGGCCCGCGATGATGCGCGTATGATTGTTGAGCGCGATCCGGATCTTTCGAGCGAACGCGGACAAGCTGTGCGGGCGCTGCTCTATCTCTTCGGGCGCGATGAAGCAGTGAAACTGCTGCGGGCGGGTTAGATCGTCATTGCGAGCCGCAGGCGAAGCAATCCAGAGCCTCACGTGTTGCCTCTGGATTGCTTCGCCTCGCTCGCAATGACGCAAGCGTGTCTGCCCCTAAACCTGTTCCTTCGATGCCTTCGCCATGTCAGCCAAAGCCACCTGCATTTCCGGCTGGATCAGCCCGGCTGACATAATCAGCTTGGCCGCATCGTCCGGCGTCATCGGGATTTCGATCACATCTTTCACGGGCAGAAAGAAATAGAACCCCGTGGTCGGATTGGGTGTGCAGGGCAAAAACACCGACACATGTTCGCCATCAGGCAGCGCACCGCTGAGTTGTGCTGCGGGCGGGGCGGAGATGAACACAATGCTCCACATGCCGGGCGCTGGATATTGCACGAGCCCGACCTTTCGGAAGCTTGTTCCAGATTGCGAAAAAATCGTCTCGAAAATCTGCTTCACGCTTTTGTACAAGCCGCGCACGACCGGCATGCGATCGAGCATGGCCTCGCCGATACGGATGAAAGCGCGACCCGCAAAATTGGCCGCCAAAAAACCCAGAAATGTCAGACCCAGAAATGCCACCACAACGCCGATGCCGGGAATATGGAAGGGCGTATAGGCATCCGGCGACAGAAAGGGCGGCATCAGCGGCTTCACCCAATTGTCGACCGTGTCGACAAACCACCAGACCAACCAGATGGTCACGGTCAAAGGTCCGGTGATGATCAGACCTGTGAAAAACCACGCACGCACGCGTGCACCGAAGCTTGGACGATGCAAGGCTTCGACATTGGGAAATTCGATCTGGTTCATGTTTTGCCCGTCAAGCGCACAGGAGGAGTTCGGCGCTGGGGCCTAATCTATTCCACCGTGACGCTTTTGGCGAGGTTTCTGGGCTGGTCGACGTCCTTACCCATGACCACAGCTGTGTGATAAGCGAGCATTTGCACAGGCACAGCATAGGGAATGGCCGCAAAATCGGGGGCCATCTCCGGCATGGTGATCGCGCGAAAGATATTGACGGCGGACTCATGCTCGGCCCGTTTGTCGCCAATCAGCACAATCTTGCCGCCGCGCGCCGCCACTTCCTGCATATTGGACACGGTCTTTTCAAAGACACTGTCAAAAGGCGCCAGCACGATGACGGGCATTTTTTCGTCGATCAAGGCTATCGGCCCATGCTTCAACTCACCCGCCGCATAGCCTTCGGCATGGATGTAGGAAATTTCCTTGAGCTTGAGCGCGCCCTCAAGTGCCAGCGGATAATTGGTGCCCCGCCCGAGATAGAGCACATCGGTTGCCTTGGCGAGATCGCGCGCCAGAGACTCAAGCTGCGGTTCGAGTTTGAAAGATTCCGCCATCAAGCCGGGCGTTGCCATCAGCTCGGCAACCAAAGCCTGCTCCTGCACAGGCGTCAGCGTGCCGCGCGCACGACCCATGCCGACCGCCAGACAGGCGAGCACAGCCAGCTGGCAGGTGAAAGCTTTGGTCGAGGCGACACCGATTTCGGGCCCGGCCAAAATGGGGGCCACAACATGGCTCTCGCGCGCAATGGTGGAGGTCGTCACATTGACGATCGACAGGATTTGCTGGCCCTGCTCTTTGGCATAACGCAGCGAGGCCAAAGTGTCGGCGGTCTCGCCCGATTGCGAGACAACAATCATCAGACCGTTTTCAGGCAATGGCGCATCGCGATAGCGGAATTCGCTCGCTACATCGATTTCCACCGGCAAGCGCGCATAGCGCTCGATCCAGTATTTGGCGATGAGGCCTGCATAATAGGCTGTGCCGCAGGCAGAAATGGTAACCCGCGACAGTTTCGTCACATCAAAAGGAAGATCGAACGGCAGCCGCACGGCCCCCGCCGACATATCCAGATAATGCGCCAGCGTGCGGCCGACCACTTCCGGCTGCTCGTGGATTTCTTTTGCCATGAAATGTTGATAATTGCCTTTATCAACGAGCGAAGAGAAAGCTTGAATCTTCTGCTTGGTGCGTTGGACAGGCAGTCCCGAAGCGCCGAAAAACTCGGCACTGGTAGGCGTCAACACAACCCAATCGCCATCTTCGAGATAGGTGATCGTGTCGGTGAACGGCGCCAGTGCCAAAGCATCCGAGCCCAGATACATTTCTTGTGCGCCATAACCAATGGCAAGCGGCGCACCTTGACGTGCACCAATCAGCAAATTGTCTTCGCCTTCAAAAATGAAGCCAAGCGCAAAAGCGCCACGCAATTGTGGCAGCGCCGCCGCTACCGCTTCGCGCGGTGACTGGCCTTTCATCATCTCGTCAGTGACGAGGTGGGCGACGGTTTCCGTATCTGTCTGCGTGACAAAGACATGACCTTTGGCAGTGAGCGCTTCGCGCAGCTCACGAAAGTTTTCGATAATGCCATTATGCACCACGGCCACTTTTTTGGTCGCATGTGGGTGGGCATTGTTTTCGGTGGGGCGGCCATGTGTGGCCCAGCGCGTATGGCCAATGCCAACGGTGCCCATCAGTGGCGAGGCGGCGAGCTTTTCAGCCAGATTCTTCAGCTTGCCTTCCGCGCGCAGGCGCGTGAGATGGCCGTTCTCGAGCGTGGCGACGCCTGCCGAATCATATCCGCGATATTCGAGCCGGCGGAGCGATTCAACGATCGCTCCGGCCACAGGCGCACGCCCGACAATGCCGACAATTCCGCACATTCTACAAAAACTCCGCTGGTTGAGGCCTAGCTAGACTGCACAAGCCGACAGCTCAACACACTTTGCGTTACATTATTTTACGGGCGCTTTTTCGGGATCCCTGCCAGAGACGCACGAAACCGGATCGCCCAGCCGGGCTTTTCGACCTGCTGGCCACGCTCGAGTGCCAGCGCATCTGGGGCGACATCCTGCGTGATCACAGAGCCGGACCCGACATAAGCACCATCGCCGATA
>CANGRU010000196.1 GCA_947456315.1 Beijerinckiaceae bacterium
GAATGGAAACAGGCGATGCTCGACGTCGTCGATTTCTGTATCGCCCGCGCCCACTGACTCAAGACGCATCATTGCGAGCGATAGCTAAGCAATGCAGAGGCCTCACGTAGGGCTTTCTGGATTGCTTCGTCGCCTTAGGCTCCTCGCAAGGACGAGCAAAAGCCTCTTGCGTGCGTCGCAACATAGGCGTAGACCGCTCGCCGCCCGGCCGTGGTATCGCGGTCCTTACGCGGTGCGCTCCTATGAGCTTTGAGAATGCAGACGCCCTTCAGCCGTCGCCCTGTGCTGAAGACACCCCTCAAGATCATCAACATTCGAAAAGCGGTTTCTGGCCGCTGTTCATCGGCTGTATCGGTGTTGTCTATGGCGACATTGGCACCAGCCCGCTTTATGCCTTCCGCGAAGCCATGCTGGCCGCAGGCGCGGCCCATGCCGGCGTGCAGCGCGCGGACGTGATCGGCATTTTGTCGCTCATCCTCTGGTCGCTGATGATCATCGTGACGCTGAAATATGTCATCATCCTGTTGCGCGCCGACAATGACGGCGAAGGCGGCACATTGTCTTTGATGGCACTCGCACAACGCGCCATCGGACGCCATTCCACAACCGTGTTTTTGCTCGGCGTCACCGGTGCTTCTTTGTTTTTCGGCGACAGCATGATCACGCCCGCCATTTCCGTTCTCTCGGCGGTGGAAGGTTTGAAACTCGTCACACCGGCTTTCACGCCCTATGTGCTGGCGATTACAATCGGCATCATCATCGGTCTGTTCCTCGTGCAAAAGCGCGGCACGGCAGCGGTGGCGGCTTTCTTCGGGCCGATCATGTTGCTCTGGTTTGCGCTGCTCGCCTTTGGTGGCTTGCGCCACATTTCGGATGATCCGCAAATCCTGCAAGCGATCAATCCCGTCCATGCCGTGCGCTTTCTGGCGCAAAACGGCTCGCTGGGTGTGATTGCTTTGGGCTCTGTCTTTCTGGCGGTGACCGGTGCTGAAGCCCTCTATGCGGATATGGGACATTTCAGCCGCAAACCGATTCAAGCGGCCTGGATCGTGCTCGTCTTTCCATCGCTGGCGCTGAATTATCTGGGCCAGGGCGCTTTGGTGCTGGCCGACAAGACTGCCCTTGAAAATCCGTTCTTTCTGCTGTTCCCCGATTGGGCGCTGCTCAGCATGGTGATCCTTGCCACTGTGGCGACCATCATTGCCAGCCAAGCAGTGATTACAGGCGCTTATTCCCTGTCGCGCCAAGCTATCCAGCTCGGGCTCTTGCCCCGTCTGGATGTGCGCCACACATCCGAAGAACAGGAAGGCCAGATTTATCTGCCGCAGATCAATCTGATGCTGTTGCTGGGTGTTCTCTTCCTCGTTGTCCTGTTCGGCTCGTCCGACAAACTCGCGACCGCCTATGGCATTGCCGTGACCGGCACGATGGTGGTGACAGCCTGTCTGGCTTTCATTGTCGTGTGGCGGCGTTGGCGCTGGCATTGGCTGGCCGCCGCCTTGTTGATTGCGCCGTTCCTGGCCATTGATCTGGTCTTTCTGGGCGCCAATCTCGTGAAGATTTTTGAAGGAGGCTATGTGCCGCTCGGCATCGGCATTTTCTTCATGATCTGCATGTGGACCTGGATGCGCGGCACAAAAATCCTGCGCGACAAAGTCCGCAAGGATGATATCCCCCTCACCGAATTGATCGACATGCTGTCGCGCAAGCCGCCCCAGACTGTGAAGGGCACGGCTGTGTTCCTCACAGGCGATCCGGAGACTGCGCCACCTGCCCTCATGCATTCACTGAAGCATTACAAAGTGCTGCATGAAAAAAATGTTATGCTGACGGTGGTCAATTCCAACGCCCCGCGTGTGGCTGACGAGAACCGCATTCGCATCGAGCCGATCAATGATCAGTTCATGCGTGTGTTCATGACCTTCGGCTATATGGATGACCCGAATGTGCCGCAAGCCCTTGCGCAATGTCGCAAAATGGGTTGGCGCTTCGACATTATGTCGACGTCGTTCTTCGTCTCGCGCCGCACGTTGAAAGTCGCACGCAACCACGCCATGCCGCTGTGGCAGGACCAGCTCTTCATCCGGCTTGCCCAAAATGCAACAGATGCGAGCTCCTACTTCCACATTCCGACCGGACGTGTGGTGGAAATCGGCGCGCAAGTATCGGTGTGACGCTCAGCCGTCATTGCGAGGAGCGAAGCGACGCGGCAATCCAGAAGCCACATGTGAGGCTTGTCTGGATTGCTTCGCTTCGCTCGCAATGACGAATACTAACGAAGCAACGACGACTTCACCCACCATTCGGGATGGTCGCGGCGGATGACGCAGGCGGCCATTTTGGCGGCGCGGCAATCTTCAAACACAGCAAAACAGGTCGCACCGGACCCCGACATGCGCGCCAGCTTTGCGCCGGGCGCAGCAGCCAGCACCGCCAGACAATGGCCGATGACAGGGGCCAACACGCTGGCAGCATCTTCCATATCATTGCGGGCTTTTTTCATGGCTGCGAGCAGAGCATCGCGCGAGGGGTGCTCATCAATCACAGGATGACCACCAAAGCCGCTCGACTGGCCCGCTTTCAGACCGATGCGTGCGAAGACGGATTTTGTTTCAACCGGCACACCGGGATTGATCAACACCGCAAAGAGACGCGGCAAGGTGATCAAGGCGCCGAGCTTTTCGCCCCGCCCGCGCATCATGCGGGCTTGGGCATGGAGACAGACCGGCACATCAGAGCCGATCTCGGCCGCGGCCGCAAACACACGCGGATCATCCATGGAAAGATCATTCAAACGTGCGAGCAGACGCAATGCGGCTGCGGCATCGGATGATCCTCCGCCAATGCCTGCGGCTACCGGCAGACGTTTGACCAGTGTGAAGCGACCTGTTTTGAGCCCCGCCACACGCGCACTTAACGCCTGTGTGGCACGCAACACCAGATTGTCAGACAATTCGCCCGCCTGCACAGCGGTGGGGCCTTCCACATGCAAGGACAAAGGTGCCCCTGCATCAAGCGTCAGCGTGTCACCGCCGGCTGAAAAACAGACGAGGCTTTCCAGCTCATGAAAGCCATCGTCGCGACGCCCCAGAACATGCAGGCTCAGATTGATTTTGGCTGGCGCGCGTTCGACGAGAGACCCCGGCATCAAACTCAGCCGCCATCCTTGGCCGCGCCATTGCTGGCTGCATTGGGGGTAGGCTCGTCGGCCAAACCCTTGTCGATTTTCACGAGAATCTTTTCGAGATCTTCCGGCTCGGGGTTGAGATCACGCGCATGGTTCCACTGGAACTTGGCTTCTATCTTGCGGCCCACGCGCCAATAGGCGTCACCCAGATGATCATTGATCACCGGATCGGACGACTTCAGCTCAATGGCTTTTTCCAATTCGCGCACGGCTTCGGGATATTGCCCCAAGCGATAATAGGCCCAGCCCAGTGAATCGATGATGTAACCATCGGTCGGGCGCAGCTCGACGGCACGACGCAGCATTTTGAACGCTTCCGCGACATTCAGACCCTGATCAACCCATGAATAGCCCAGATAATTGAGCACCAAGGGTTGATCGGGGAACAGCTCCAAAGATTTTTTGAAATCGGCTTCCGCTTTGGGCCATTGCTTGGAGCGTTCATAGGAAATGCCGCGCGCATAATAGGTCGACCAGTCACTGCGCCCGCCACTGGAGAGAGCAAGCGCGCGTGTATAGGTGTCGGCTGCTTCCGCAAATTGCTTGCGCGAGCGTTGCAGATTGGCAAGGGCCAGAACCGCTTCCATATCTTTGGGGCGTTGTGTGACCAGTGCCGCAAGATGTTTTTGCGCATCTTCCGTGCGCCCTGCAGCGTCCAGCAAGAGACCGATCTGCACTTCCGCATTTTCATAAAGCGGTGAATGTGGCGGCACCGCTTCATAAGCGCGGATTGCCTGTTCACTCTGTTTCATGCGCTCATAGACATCGGCCAGCGTTGCCAAGGCCAAGCCATGCTGGTGGTCGAGCGCCAATGCGAGGCGCAGATAAATCATCGAAGCCAGATCATCGCTCTGGCGGCCACCCAGCGAGCCCAGTCCATAGAGCACTTCGGCTGCACCGTGATCGGCATTGGCGACAAAAGGCGCTACCGGCTTGCCCGATTTCACAGCCTCGGCACCGGCGCGCATCACGGGATGGCGCGGCAGAAGTTTTTCAAAGGCCTCATAGGCGGCCAGAGCATCATCCTTGCGATCACTGCGCGCCAGAATACGCGCATAGGCATCGACAATGCGGATGGTGGATTTTTCCTGC
>CANGRU010000197.1 GCA_947456315.1 Beijerinckiaceae bacterium
CGATCACCTGAGTGCATTTGGTGCCACATTTCTGGCCGTAATCCACCAGTGAGAAACGCATGTCAGCTGCCGATGCGGGTCCGGCAACCGAAAGGGCGCACGGGACAGCAAGACATAAAACAAGACACAAAAGGGGCAGCACAGGTTTCATGGGTTCAACATTGAACCCGACATCGGGCATCAGGCAAGGCCCCAAAGTGATCCGGCACCCACAGCATGGGGTCTATCCCCCTGCCATCCATCAGCGGGTGGCTTAGAAGATGACCAACATCGGAGGATTCCCCATGGCACCACGACATACCGCGGCACTCCTGCTGGCACTACCGCTCCTGAGCAGCCCTGCACAAGCCGAGAAAATCAAAGAAACACCCCTCTTTCAGGCCTGCATGGACAATGTCGACTTCGGGGCGATGAAAAACGCGCAATGGCTCGTTTGCTACAAAGATGAGCTCGCCCGTCAGGATAAAGTCCTCAACGCCGAATACCGCGCACTCCAAGGCCGCATTCCACCGGAAGCCAAAGAGCCGTTGGTCAAAGCCCAGCGCGCCTGGATTGCGTCCCGCGAAGCCTGGTGCAAGCTGGAGCAGGAACTGCCCAATGCGCCCGGTGGCGAGGTGAATTACCAAGCCTGCATGCTCGACCAGACAATCATCCAGATCAACAAACTGAAAGACGTCTTCTGATGAACCGCTTCGTTGCAGAGGCTTTTGCCTCCATCCTCTCGCTCGTCCATATCGCCGTGCTGCTCGCCTTGGGTGGCGCAACACTCATGCTGTTCTCAGACAACAAGCGACAGATCCAGCAGATCACGGGCCTGTTCGGTGTCAGCCCCGAGGCAATGATATTCATCATCATCGCCATCTGGATCGGCTATGTGCTCGTCATGGGCTTTCTCGCCACGGTCATTGCGATGAACGAGAATCTGGAACGGCTGAACAAGACTGTTCAGGAAATGGCCTCGAAGCTGCCGTGATTTTTTGAAAATGGTGGGCGGTGACGGGCTCGAACCGCCGACCCTCTCGGTGTAAACGAGATGCTCTACCAACTGAGCTAACCGCCCTTATGCCCCTTGTGGAGCGGGTTGGAAATCGCACGGACTGCGCCGCACGTCAATGCCGCAAAGCGCGTCCCGTCACTTGAAAAAAGCCGCAGTCTCATCGACTGCGGCATTGTTGGTTCAGGCATTCGCCCTTAGTGAGCGATCACACCGGCCTCGTCGCCCGCGGCGGTCGGTGCACCCTTGGCAGGCAGCACTTCTTCCCAGGTGATCGGCACGGGCTGACGCACCAGCGCATGGGCCAGCACTTCATCCATACGTGACACGGGCACGATCTCGAGCGCATTTTTGACGTTGTCTGGAATGTCAGCGAGATCCTTGGCATTGTCTGCCGGGATCAGCACTTTCTTCAGACCACCGCGCAGCGCCGCCAGCAGCTTTTCTTTCAAGCCACCAATCGGCAAGACGCGGCCACGCAATGTGACTTCGCCCGTCATGGCAATGTCACGACGCACCGGAATCCCTGTCAGCACCGAAACGATGGTGGTCGCCATCGCAATACCAGCCGAGGGGCCATCCTTCGGTGTTGCGCCTTCCGGCACGTGCACGTGGATGTCGCGACGATCAAACAATGGCGGTTCAATGCCGAAATCAACCGCACGCGAGCGCACATAAGAAGCCGCCGCAGAAATCGATTCCTTCATCACATCGCGCAGATTGCCCGTCACCGTCATCTTGCCTTTACCGGGCATCATGACGCCTTCGATGGTGAGCAATTCACCGCCCACTTCCGTCCAGGCAAGGCCTGTCACAGCGCCCACCTGGTCTTCCGTCTCGGCTTCACCGAAGCGATATTTCGGCGCGCCGAGATAATCGGCCAGATTGTCCGTGGTAACGACGACCTTCTTCTTTTTCGAGGTAAGGATTTCCTTCACCGCCTTGCGGGCGAGGTTGGAGATTTCACGCTCGAGATTGCGCACACCTGCTTCGCGCGTATAGCGACGAATGAGCAGCATCAGCGCATCGGCTTCGATCGACCATTCCTTGATGTTCAGGCCATGCTTTGTGGTCGCTGTCGGGATGAGATGCTTTTTGGCAATCTCCGCCTTTTCATCTTCCGTGTAGCCCGCAATACGAATGATCTCCATGCGGTCCATCAAAGGACCCGGAATGTTCAGCGTATTGGCGGTGGTCACAAACATGACGTTCGACAGATCATAATCGACTTCCAGATAATGATCGGAGAAGGTCGAGTTCTGTTCCGGATCGAGCACCTCCAGCAGAGCCGATGACGGATCACCGCGGAAATCCATGCCCATCTTGTCGATCTCGTCGAGCAAGAAGAGCGGATTGGTGCTCTTGGCCTTGCGCATCGACTGGATGATTTTTCCGGGCATGGAGCCGATATAGGTGCGACGATGTCCGCGGATTTCGGCTTCATCACGCACGCCACCCAGTGACATGCGCACGAATTCACGACCCGTCGCCTTGGCAATCGAGCGACCTAGCGAAGTCTTACCAACGCCCGGAGGACCGACCAGGCACAGGATCGGACCCGTCAGCTTGTTGGCGCGCTGCTGCACGGCCAGATATTCGACAATGCGTTCCTTGACCTTGTCGAGACCGAAGTGATCGAGGTCGAGCACGTCTTGCGCCAGCTTCAGATCTTTTTTGACCTTCGACTTCTTGCCCCACGGAATCGACAAGACCCAATCAAGATAATTTCGCACGACAGTCGCTTCCGCCGACATCGGTGACATCTGGCGCAGCTTCTTCAGCTCGGCCAGTGCCTTGTCGCGTGCTTCTTTCGACAGTTTTGTATTCTTGATGCGCTCTTCGATTTCAGCCAGATCATCCTTGCCGTCTTCGTCGCCCAATTCCTTCTGAATGGCCTTCATCTGCTCATTCAGATAATATTCGCGCTGGGTCTTTTCCATCTGGCGCTTGACGCGCGTGCGGATGCGCTTCTCGACCTGCAAGACCGAGACTTCGCTTTCCATCAGCGCAAGGCACTTTTCAAGACGCTTGGCGACAGACGATGTCTCGAGCAATTCCTGCTTGTCAGAAATCTTGATCGCCAGATGCGAGGCAACCGTGTCGGCAAGCTTGGCCGAATCTTCGATCTGCGTGACAGCTGCGACGACCTCAGGCGAAATCTTCTTGTTGAGCTTCACATAGCCTTCGAACTCGGACACGACCGAGCGTGACAAAGCCTGCACTTCGACAGCGTCCGGAATCTCTTCCGCTGTCACTTCGGCATCGGCTTCGTAATATTCGTCTGTGCGGGTGTATGTGCGCACCTTGGCACGCGCCGCACCCTCGACCAGCACTTTGACTGTGCCATCGGGAAGCTTCAACAGCTGCAACACCGAGGCCAGTGTGCCGGTGGTGAAAATCGCATCTGTGGCCGGATCATCATCCGCCGCATTCATCTGCGTGGCGAGCAAGATGTGCTTGTCAGCCTTCATCACCTCTTCGAGCGCACGGATCGATTTTTCGCGGCCCACAAACAGGGGCACGATCATGTGCGGGAAGACGACAATGTCGCGCAGCGGCAGAACCGGATAGCTCTCGATGGTGCCGGGCGAGGCGAGAACGCGCTTCTGGGTTGTCATTCGCTTTTCCTGTTCTTGGTCAGCCTGCCCTGCGCCTCTTCAAGAAGCCGCAAGACCGGCGGGACACCCTCGTCAACAAGCACGATTCGGACCGTCTTCAAGGTTACGTCCCTATGGTGAGGCCTGAAAGCGCCTCCCATCTCTTCGACAAGGGAAATGGTCATCCCTGCACGGTTTTTCAACACTTCCGCACCCTAGAACGAGGCACAAAACAAAAGAAAAAGGCCGCCCGGAGGCGGCCTTGAACTGTGCTGACGGGTATCGGGGCCGATCAGGCGGCGCCGCCGCTGCTTTTTTCGTTGCGCTCTGCATAAATATAGAGCGGCCGTGCCTTGCCTTCGACCACTTCGGGGCCGATGACCACCTGCTCGACGCCCTCAAGGCCCGGCAGGTCGAACATCGTGTCGAGCAGGATGCCTTCCATGATGGAACGCAGGCCGCGCGCGCCCGTCTTGCGCTCGATGGCCTTTTTGGCAATCGAGGACAAAGCTTCTTCCTGGAAGGTGAGCTCGGTGTTCTCCATCTCGAAGAGACGCTGGTACTGCTTCACCAGCGCGTTCTTCGGCTCCATCAGGATCTTCTTCAGAGCATCTTCATCGAGATCTTCCAGCGTCGCGATGACCGGCAAACGACCGACGAATTCCGGAATGAGACCGAACTTCA
>CANGRU010000198.1 GCA_947456315.1 Beijerinckiaceae bacterium
ATTTTCGACCAGATTGTCGATTATTCTGCTGGCAAGCCAAGCAATGTGGTGAATCCGGATGTGAAACCCCGCGCATAAAGCGGGCTTATTTTTCAGCCGCGTGCATCACTTTGTTCATGCGCGCCACAACAGAAGGTGGTGTCTGCGCTGTTGCTGCGACCACCTTCTGCAAGTCTGCGCCACCCATCGGGGTAATATCAGCGTGGAGCTTTTCAGCATCGGCCAAAAACTCTGCTGATGTGACCATGGCATCAAAGGCCGCCCGCAACGTCGCAACGCGCGCAGCCGGCATATCGGGGGGCGCGAAAGTCGCGCGCCCGACAGTGGCCGTTGAAGCGTAGAGTTTCAACATCGCGCTATCTTCTGCTGTCGCACCCAATTCGCCAACTGCTGGAACATCTGGGAGGGCCGTCATGCGCTCGACTGTTTCGGACAGAAGAATGTGGACCTTTTTCGTCTCGAGCCAATCCTTATGGGCTGCAGACAGATGTGACAGCAGGCCCGAGGCTGCTTCGACTTCGCCTTTTTCAAGTGCGAGCAAAACATCGCCCGACGAGGGATAGCCGGTGACGATTTTGAACTTCGCATTGGCACCCGCATTCAGCAAAAGCGGATAGCCATGCGAAGGTGACCCCACACCCGTTGTTCCCACCACAATCTCGCGACGGTGCATATCCTCAATCGTGCGAACACCAGAAGCAGCCGAGACAATCATCACTTCCCCTGAGGAGGTGAGACGCCCGATCCAGTTGAAACGCGCAGCCTTATATTGCACGCCCGATGCGCCGAGCACTTCTTCAAGCGCTACCGTTTGCGAGGCAATGCCGATGGCCGTGCCGTCTTTGGGTGCGACGCTATACATCCAATTGGCAAGCTTGGTGCTACCCGCCCCCGGCATATTCTGAACGATAACGGCTGGCGCACCCGGCACATGCCGCCCGATATGGCGCGACAACAGACGCCCATAGAAATCATAAGACCCGGTATTGCCGAACCCGATATTGACGGACAGGGTGCGGCCTTTGAAAAAAGCCTCTTCGGATTGCGCCTGCGCGGCACCCGTCAAGGCCAAAGCTGCAAGACCGCAAGCGATGAATCTCCGCATGATCAAATCCCCCCAGTGTCCACCATCGGTGGCGGCAGGCGCGGACGTTTGTCGTCCATCACTTTTGCCAGTTTGTCAGGACACAGGGTCGTGGCTGACCGCACATATGTCAAGCTTTGTGCAAGCAAGACGACGCGCGCTGATAAGCGCGACAGGCGACGTCGATTGACACGAGCGCAGGCGCAGACATAGCTTGAAACAAGCAAAAATGGCTTGCACAAGCGCCAAAGGCTCATGACGGGTTCACCACATCCCGCTTTCAGGTCTTTGCGGGTGAAGTGACGAGCATGTGACGACACAAAGCCGGAGTTCAACCGGAGTGCAAATCAGACAAGGGAGGTGAATATGCCAATCAACAAAGGGTTTCTTGCCGCCGCCGCTTTAGCCGGCATTTCAACTCTCTTCAGCCTGACATCTGCGCAAGCCGATCTGCTCGACAAAATCAAAAGCGATGGCGTCCTGCTGGTGGGTGTGACGGATTCATCGCCCCCGTTCAGCTCGCGCAAGGCCGGCGAGGCGGAATCAACCGGCTATGATGTGGATCTGGCCAAACGGGTCGCGGCCAAACTGGGGGTCAAAGTCCAGCAGGTGACGCTGCGCAATCAGGACCGCATCACCTTCTTGCAGGACGGCAGGGCGCAGCTGGTCGCAGTCGGCATGAGCCGCACCGCAGAGCGCGCCAAATCGATTGATTTCAGCTATGCCTATCTGGATTCCCCGCACAAAATCATTGTGCGTAAGGATTCCGGCATCACCTCCATGAACCAGCTCGCGGGCCAAACGCTGGCACTCAATAAGGGCGCGAGTGTCGATGAAGAGCTGAAGGCTGCCGTGCCGACGATCCAACTCGTCAATTACGACAATTACGCGCTCTGCTTCCAAGCGGTGAAAGACAAGCGCGCCATGTCGTTTCTGGCCGATGAGGTCTTGCTGCTATCCATGGCACAGCACGATCCCAAGCCGGACGATTTCATGCTGGTGCCTGATTATATCGGGCCGCGCACATCCGGCTTTGGCATTCCCAAGAACGAGCCGCGCTTCAAAGCCTTTGTGAACGAGACTTTGCTGGAGCTCGAAGCCTCAGGCGAAGCTGACAAGATTTTTGCGACATGGTTTTCCGGCGCCAAACGCACATTCAAAATTGCGCCCGATAAACCGGGCACTTTCTGATAACAAAAGCGGCGGCTTTCAGGCCGCTGTTTTTTATTGGGCGCTCAATCCGCCATCCACCGGAATCACTTGCCCTGTGACACTTGCGCCATTGGGGCCGAGCAAAAGAGCGGCAAGGGCTGCAATATGCTCGACATCAGCGAAGCGCCCGAGCGGAATTTTTGACAGCATATTGGCCATATAAGCCGCATCCGTGCCCGAGCCTGCGCGTGATGGCGAATTGGTGAGCAGCCGGCCCGGGGCCAGAGCGTTGAGGCGGATATTATGCGGGCCCCATTCGACCGCCAGCATACGCACCATCTGGATCAGGCCTGCTTTGGAAATGCCATAAGTCGAACGTTGCGGTGCGCCCAACAAACCATGGCTCGACGAGATGGTCACAATCGAACCATCAAGCTTTGCCTTGATCAAAGCGCGGCCAACCGCCTGCGTCAGAAAAAATGTCCCCGTGAGATTGGCAAGCATGACGCTATCCCAATCTTCGCGCGACACATCGACCGCATCACGACGCAGATTGACACCTGCATTGTTGACGAGGCCCCGCACAGGACCATGCGCGGCTGACACTTGCGCCACAAGGGCTTCGATCGACTCTTGCGCACGCAGATCAAGCGCATGTGCGGATGCCTGCCCGCCGGATGCGACAATGCGCGCAACCGTCTCGGCGCAATTGTCGGCCTTGGTCGCCGTGCAGGCAACATGCCAGCCATCACGACCCAAAGCCTCGGCAATGGCAGCGCCCACACCATATGAAGCGCCTGTAACGATTGCGACCGGATTGCCCACAGTCATAACTCCTTACGGATTGAAGATCCTGACCCATTCATCGCGATATGTCATCAGCTGTTGCGCCGACATTTTCTCCCAGTCAACCTTGATGATCTTCAGAGAGGAGAAATTGGGCGCAATATCGGGAATGGGTGACTGGAAACCGGCACGCGCCGAGATCAAAGCTTCCTTGTCAGCGAGGATTTTCTGTCCCTCATCCGACAAAATGAAATCCAGCCAGAGTTTGGCTGCATTGGGGTGAGGTGCTTTGGCCATAATGAATGTCAACTGCGGCAAGAAGGTGAAGCCTTCTTCCGGATAGAGGATCTTCAGCTTGGCGCCCTTCTGGTTGGATTGATGCACGCGCGAGGGATTGCCGCCAAAGGCCATCACATCCTGACCGGTCAGAATGCGTTGCGCCGATTGCTCGGAACGGCCCACAAATGTCGGCTTTTTCTTTGCCATTTCTTTGAAGAAATCGACATCCAGAACCTGACGCAGACCGGCATATGTCGTCAGATGCGATTCCGATTGCACGACATCGCCAATCGAGAAGCGACCCGGCACAGAGGCTGCCAGCGCCTCTTTGTAGCTCTTGCCTTTGAAGTCGAGAATCTCTGTGTTCCAGATCGGAATCTGCGCATAGCCGCCATTGAGAACAAAGACGCCATCCACGCCCAAGCCCTGTTTGATGGCCTCCTGATAAAACGCATATTGCTTGGACTTATAGGTCATGAAAGCGCCGCTCTTGTAGCGCTCGAAAGTCCAGGTCGGCGAGCCGATGGCTGCCACATCGAATGTGATGCGATTGGCGGCCAACTCTTGCTCGACGCGCGTGATCATCGCGCCACTGGTCAGCAAAGTGTAATTGACCGGAAAACTCGCAGGCAATCCATAATAGGTGCGGAAGGCTGCCACCAATGCATCATTGGTGGTCGGCTGGATAATCGTGTCGGAATAATTGAGCGAGCCTTCTTTTTTCGCGGCCTCGATCAATTGCATAAGTTCGGCACGCTCGCTGTCCGACAGGCCTTTGGCTGCCGGAACATCCTGAGCTGCAGCACTGGCAAGACCCGCCAACGCAAACGACATAACAAGGGCCTGACGCAAGATATTCATGATTGCCTCCCCTTAATGATCCAGCAGAAACAGATTTTTTCTCGCTATGATCAATTGAACCTGATCACCGGGTGCAAATTGCCCCTCGCCATCAAGCACGCGCACCGAAATCC
>CANGRU010000199.1 GCA_947456315.1 Beijerinckiaceae bacterium
GCAATGATCATAAGGTGCGTGATAAGAGGCTTCCGACACGACAACAAGTGTTGGAATTTTCGAGAGCGTCACCAGTTTGCGTGCAGGCTCTGACTGCAAGGTGCAAGCAACCAGATCAGGGCGATCTGGCTTGTCTTGTTTGACGGGTTTCAGATCTTCGGGCTTGGCAGCTGGTGGATCATAGGCCAGCGGAACATCCGTCACGCCCCAAGCGCGTGCTTTGGTGGTGGAGGTGACGGCATTTTCAAAGGGCGGGCCTGAAGGCTCGATTGTGAGAATGCCTTTCACCAGTTTGGGGCGTGCTTCCGCCATCACCCAGCCAAGCAAACCGCTTTGCGAATGGGTGATGAGAATGGCTGGTCCGACACGATCAAGCAGCGCCGCGCTGGCGGCCATCATCTTTTCTTGTGTCTCAACATCGCTGGCGAGTGATTGCACTTGCGAGGCATAGAAATGATCGAAGACGGGATCGCCCATGCGACCCTTCTTCTCGCCGGAGCCCGGCCATTGCGTGTGCTTTTCAGCCTGCGGCCAGGCTTTGTAGAAAGCGGGTGCTGTAAACTGGCGTTCGATCTGCTGCGTGGTGAAGGTGCGCAAAGCGCCGTCGACATTCGGGTGCCAAGCCGAGCGACCACGCGCGGGCTGGTCGACCATGTAGATCGCATAGCCTTTTTCCAGAAAATACTCCGCCCAGCCTTTGCGGCCATCGGGCGTGTTCATCCAGTTGATGGCGGTCTGGGCTGCGCCATGCACGAGCACGAGCGGATATTTTTGCGTGATCTTTTTGGGCGCGAGATATTCGACATACATCTGCCCGCGCATGATCTCTTTGCCCGCCTCGCCCGAATAGGCGCCGCCAACAAAAAAGGCAGAGCGTTTGGCGGCAATGGTGGGCAGTCCTTCATCAGCTTGTGTGGTATGTGCGGATGCGATCAGAAGTGCAGCGCCAAATAGGGCGCGCATAAGATGAGCCATTGATTCCTCCCCTTTGATGAGCCCAAAGCTATGCCCCGAGGGAGTGGCTGAAAAGGAAAAGTTTTACACCGCCACAGAATGGCGCGCCCGATCGCGCAGCAGATAGCTGTCGAAGGTTGCAGCCACCACGCGGGCCAGTCCGGCGCCCGCTGGTGTCAGGGTGAGTTTGGCGCCTGTGCGGGTGATCAGCCCGTCGCGTTGCAGATTATCGAGCTGTTCGCTCTCGGCCAGATGCCAATCGGGTGGTGCATCAAAAAAGCCCGCGGCAATGTCGAGATCGACTTCGCCATCACACATGATGCGCTCGATCACATAGGCACGCAGACAATCGTCCACGCTCATCGCAAGGCCCTTTGAAACCGGCAGGTGACCGGATTCAATGGCGCGGGCCCATGCTCCCGTCTCGGACTGGTTTTGCACATAACCAAAGGGCGTGCGACCGATGGACGTGGCGCCAAAGCCGATCAGACTGCGCGCATCATCATCCGTATAGCCCTGGAAATTGCGATGCAGGCGCCCGGCGCGTGCGGCTTTGGCGAGTGCATCATCGGGTCGTGCAAAATGATCGATGCCGATGGCTTGATAGCCATGCGTGACCAAAGCTTGCGCGGAGCTGCGTGCTTGGGCGGCGCGTTCTTCCGCGCCCGGCAAGGCGTCTTCATCAATCATGCGCTGGTTCTTGGCCATCCAGGGCACATGCGCATAGCCAAACAAGACAATGCGATCTGGCTTCATGGCCACACATTCCTGCACGGTCTTGCACAAGGCTGCGGCTGTTTGCTGTGGCAGACCGTAGATGAGATCGAAATTAATGCCTGTCACGCCCACAGCGCGCAGCTTCTCTGTCGTCTTTTGCACAAGGGCAGCCGGCTGGATGCGGTTGATGGCGGCCTGCACGGTCGGATCAAACTCCTGAACGCCCAGACTTGCGCGGGTAAAGCCAAGCGCACCGATGCGCGAAATCATTTCGTCTGTGATGGTGCGCGGATCCGTCTCGATGGCGCGTTCCGCATCAGCTGTAAAATCGAAATGCGTCTCGAGGGTGCGGATGATTTTTTCAAGATCATCGGGGTGCAGGGCTGTCGGCGTGCCGCCACCAAAATGCAGATGCGAAACGTGCATGCGGGCCGGCAATTGTGCAGCCGCCAAAGCAATTTCGGCGCAGAGATTGTCAACATAGGAGCGCACCGGTTGATAGCGCGCGATCAGTTTCATATTGCAACCGCAGTACCAGCACATTTGCTTGCAGAAGGGGATGTGCACATACAGCGAGAGAGGTTCGGCCGGATCAAGGGCGGCCAGCCAGCCGCGATAAATGTCTTCTGAAAAGTTTTTCTCGAAATGGGGCGCAGTCGGATAGCTCGTGTAGCGCGGCACGGCGCGTCGCGCGTAAAGGGCGAGCAAAGCGGAATCGGCGCCAGAGGGGTGGCGGGCTGGTTCAGGGCGCAAGGGACTGGTCCTTTGATACGGGCGTCTGATGCGACCATGGCAGGGATCGACCAGGCTCCGCCTTGATCTGAATCCATATTGGGGGCATCGACCAAAGTATGGCCCCGCCGCAGCTGGGCCGTTTCTGGCTCGACAGAAGCCGTGCCGCGGGTCCATGTTTTGGTGGCTCAGACCATTCCGGGGGCAAGCCATGTTGCGCAAGCTTATCTGTTTCTTTTTGCTCATCATGTCGGGACAGATATGTGCCGTGGCGCAAGAGCAAGCGCGCGCTCCGGTCGGTGTCGTCCTGATGCATGGCAAAGGGGGTCAGCCGGCCGGCAATATTGCCAGTCTGGCGCAATCGCTTGAAGCGGCAGGGGTGAAAGTCGTTGCGCCTGTCATGGCTTGGAGTGGCTCGCGCGGGCAGCCCTCTCATTACGACAAGACCTATGAAGTGGCTTTGCGCGACATTGATGGTGCGGTTGCGACATTGCGCGGGCGCGGGGCAACGAAAATTGTCATCGCCGGTCAGAGCCTCGGTGCCAATGCGGCACTTGCTTATGTGGCACGAAAGCCAGCGGGAATTGCTGGTCTGATCATGCTGGCGCCGGGTCACACGCCGGAGCGGATGCGCATGCCCGAGGTCCAGAGTGCACAGGCGCAAGCGCGTCAGATGATTGCTGCCGGACAGGGGCAGCAACGCGCGACGTTCCCCGATGCGAATGTCGGCCAGCGCTTCACTGTGTCAGGCACTTATGCGGGTTGGTATTCGTATTATAATCCCGAGGGTGTCGCGAACATGCCCGACAATGCAGCGCGCCTGCGTGGTGTGCCTTTGCTGTATGTCGTAGGGCGGTCCGATCCGCTTTTCAGCATGGGGCGCTCTTATATTTATGAGCAAGCCAAGGCTCACCCCAAAAGCCGCTATGTCGAAGTTGATGGCGGCCATTTCGATACCCCCGACAAAGCGCGCACAATCGTGCTGGATTGGTTGAAGGGCCTCTGACGAAAAAGGGTGCTGGCAAGAGGGCCCTCCTTGCACTGCCTTGAGGGCGCTTTATCCCGCAAGCTGTGTCAGGCAAGTTGATTGAACAGGCTATTGTATAAGACATTAGTCTTGCCTTGGTGCGGCTTGCCTTGCGTTGTGCCGCTCCCAATGCATGATCTGGTTCCTGTTTTCTCCAGCCTTTGGACATGTCACGATGACCACTTCCGTTCCTGCCGAAAAAGATACGCCGCCTGACGCCCATGAAGTGCGCAGTCGCATCATGGCCATTGTCGGGGCGGCTTCTGGCAATCTCGTGGAATGGTTCGACTTTTACATCTATTCTTTTTGCGCGATTTATTTTGCGCCCGAGTTTTTTCCCAAAGGGGACCAGACCACACAATTGTTGAATACAGCGGCGATTTTCGCAGCAGGCTTTTTCATGCGGCCCGTTGGAAGCTGGGTCTTCGGCTCGATTGCGGATCGCATTGGCCGACGCCAGTCGATGGTCATTTCGGTTCTCATCATGTGTTTTGGGTCGCTGGCCATTTCCATCCTGCCGACTTACGAGCAGATCGGCATGGCAGCTCCTATTTTGCTTTTGCTTGTGCGTCTCTTGCAGGGCCTTTCGGTCGGTGGCGAATATGGCACAAGCGCGACTTACATGAGCGAAGTGGCGATTGGCGGACGGCGCGGTTTCTATTCGTCCTTTCAATATGTCACCTTGATTGGCGGGCAGCTTCTGGCGACATTGGTTCTTGTCGTTCTCCAGTTTTGGCTGAATGAAGCCCAGATGCGGGCCTTTGGCTGGCGCATCCCCTTTGCGATTGGCGCTGTGGCTGCCGTGGTCGCGCTGTATCTGCGCTCCAATCTGCGCGA
>CANGRU010000200.1 GCA_947456315.1 Beijerinckiaceae bacterium
CACGAAAATCACAAGTGAGAGGACGCCCGCGCGCAGCGTCAGATTGGATGACATTGGTTTTGTCCCGTTTTTGTTTTTATCCTTCTCCCTGAGGGAGAAGGTGGTTGCCGGAGGCAACCGGATGAGGGGTTACGATCTCATCATAGACGTGCGTAACCCCTCACCCCGGCGCATTCGCGCCGACCCTCTCCCTTTGGGAGAGGGTTGTCAGGTCCGCTTGATGGCAAATGACGCGATGTAATCGTCCGGTTTGGTCGGATCGAACGTCTTGCCCATGATCGAAAAAGTTTTCGTTGTGGAGGCGGGCGGTGTGAGACCTGCTTCCTTCATGAACTTTGTCGTGTCGGTCGCGAGATAAACCTGCTTGGCGATTTTCTGGTAATCCACATCGCCCTTGATCTGGCCCCAACGCTTCATCTGCGAGAGAATCCACACAGCGAAGCTCTCATAGGGGAAGGGGTCGAAGTCGATGCGGTCAGCTGCTTTGATCACATTGCCCAGACCATCGGCAAAGGTGCCGGTCAGCACTTGCTCGACCACTGTCACCGGCTGGTTGAGATAATTGGCAGGTGCAATGGCTTCGGCAATTTCTTTGCGGTTTTCTGCTTTGGTCGCATAGGCAGTTGCTTCGATAATGGCTTTCAACAAAGCCGCATAAGTGTTGGGGTTCTGCTTCACGAACTCCTGAGAGGCAGCAAAGCCGCAGCAGGGATGGCGATCCCAGATCTGCTTGGACAACATGTGAATGAAGCCAACGCCGTCATAAACCGCACGCTGGTTCACCGGATCGGGCGCCAAGAAGCCATCGATATTATCGGCGCGCAGATTGGCCACCATTTCGGGCGGCGGCACAGCGCGGATTTGCACATCCGTATCGGGATCAATGCCGTTTTCGGCCAGATAATAGCGCAACAGATAATTGTGCATCGAATAATCGAAAGGCACTGCGAGTTTGAAGCCCTTCCACTGCTTCGGGTCGCGCTTGTCCTTATGCTTCATGGCCAGCGTGATCGCCTGCCCATTGATGTTTTCAACTGCCGGCATTGTGTAGGGAATAGCATTCGCACCCACGCCCATGGTGATGGCGAGGGGCATCGGCGAGAGCATATGCGCGGCGTCATATTCCTTGTTGATCGTCTTGTCGCGAATGACGGCCCAACCGGCGGCCTTGTTCACTTCGACGTTCAGGCCATGCTTGGAATAGAAACCCAGCGGTGCGGCCATGATAATGGGCGTGGCGCAAGTGATCGGAATGAAGCCGACTTTGAGATCTTTTTTCTCGAGTGCGCCTGATTGAGCGAAGACTTCCGTGGCGGTTGCCAGCGGGAAGACGGAGGCAATGGCCGCAGCGGCGGTCGAGCCACCCAATCGTTGCAAGAAGGCTCGGCGATGCGCATCGACAGGAAAGATCTGGCGCAAGACGGCTTGCGCAACCAGATTCTCGTAAGTCTTTTCCAGATTGCCGGCAGTCTCGACAGCCTGCGCACGCAATTCTGCATCATGTGCTGATTGGCTTTCATGCTGTCCGCAAGGGCAACCACGCGAAAGACGATTACGGTAGTCGAACGGGTTCTTGAACATGGGGACTGCGCTCCGAAAGTGATCAGACGAAAGACTGAGAGCAACGAGTGTGCCAAACCCGCTGCGGCGCTTTGTCGTGCAGTTTTCTCATGCGCAAGACTTGTGCAGGCTCATGTGTCGTTTGCGAAGTGATGCGTTTTTGGTCTGCTATTGAAACGCATCTGCGCTTTGTGATGATTTATTGAGCAGGTTCACCAATCTGTGAGACGCCATTGAGCAGGGAGGCGATGCTCTGGCCGGCTTTGAGCAGGCGCGTCGGGTCGATGGGTTCGCCATTGATGCGCAATTCATAATGGAGATGCGCACCCGTTGTGCGGCCCGTTGCGCCGGAGCGGCCCAGTGCTGCCTGTGGTTTCACCACATCGCCCTCTCGCACCAATGCGCGTGACAGATGGGCATAGCGCGTCACCAAACCATTGCCATGGTCGACATCGACCATGAGGCCATAGGCGCCATTCCAGCCAACGGCGGTGACTGTGCCTGCGGCGGCAGACAAGACGTCTGATCCTTTGTCTTGGCGCAGATCAATGCCGGTATGCCAGGCGGCGCGGCCATGAAACGGGTCCATGCGCGCGCCAAAGCCGGAGCTGACGTCAATGGCGCCAAGCAGCGGCGCGCGCAGGGGCAGGTTCGGCAGAGCTGCAGACAGCATGGCGTGGCGCGCCAGCATGGGTTCTGCGCGGGTCCATTCTTGCGCGAAGGGGCCTGAGAAAGCGTCACTCAAAGGAATGAAAGGCCCCCCTTGTGCAGGAGCGGCCTCGTTGGGAGCTGGCGACAGCTGGAGGCCGGCCATTTGCATCGCGCCCTCGATCTGGCGGCTCTCGACTGCGCGCGCGTCCGTCAAGTCTTGCAAGCGGCGCATCTGTTGGCGCTCGATGCGGGTGATGCGTTGATCAAGATCGCTCAGGCGATGTTCGGGTGTTTCTAGAGATGTGAGGGCGGTTTCCTGCGCATCGAGTTTTTTGAGGCGGCTCAAAACCTCGGTCAGCCGCGTGTGAAGCAGCTCACGGGTCACGCCATTCTGGCTGACTGATTTTTCCAGTTCGGATTGCAGCGCCGCAAGACGCCATTTGGTTTGGGTGAGACCTTGCGCATCCGTATCATGTTGCGGCCATGCCAGTCCTGCCGCTAGCACGGCAAGGCTCAGAGCCAGCGCCAGATGGGGCAGACCGAGGCGCAGGTAAATGAGCTGCTCGCCCCTTTGCAGGGTCAGAAAAACGGGTTTCGTCATAAAAATCCCCGCCCGACGGCAATGCGGATGTCGGGCAGGGATGACGCTAGGAAATCATGGTTAGCGTGAGGTTAATGCCTCAGAGAGCTTTGGCGGCAGCCAGAACTTCTTTGGCATGACCGGGGACTTTCACCTTGTTCCAGACCTGTGCGATTTTGCCAGCCGCATCGATCAGGACGGTTGTGCGCTCGACCCCCATATATTTACGGCCATACATGCTCTTCTCGACCCAGACGCCATAGGCCTCCAGCATCACCTTGTCCTCATCCGAGATGAGGTCGAAATCGAGATCATGCTTGGCCTTGAACTTGTCATGGCTCTTCACGGAATCGGGCGAGACACCGACAATCACCGTGCCGGCCTTCTCGAATTGCTTACGTAAGCCATTGAAATCAATAGCTTCCTGAGTGCAGCCCGAGGTGTCGTCCTTGGGGTAGAAGTAAAGCACGACCTTTTGGCCCTTGAGGCTCGACAATTTGATGCGGCCTTCGCCATCTTTTGGCAGGTCGAAAGCGGGGGCCTTTTTGCCCAGTTCCAGCTTGTCCGTCATGGTTGAACGCCTTCCTTTTGTCTCAAAATCCGTCCAAAACTTTACGTGCTGAAGGGGCGCGCGGATTGCCACAACATCGCGCCCTCGGCGTTCTGCTTCTATAGTTCCCAACGATTCGGAACACACACGGTTTCGACAGATACGGGAGTTATGGTTTGAGCGGTCAGTCGCAGGATGATCAGGGCCAGAATGGCGACCTGCGGACGCTTCCTCCGGGAAGCCTTCCCGAGGAAGCACCTGTGCGTCTTCGCCCGACACGCCACCCCCGTCGGCGTCGCTTGATTGTCTCTGCGACCATTCTTTTCGCGCTGCTCTGTCTGATGCCGGTGCTTCTGTCGGCCTATGTCATCAACCAGCTTTCAGAGGGTCCGATCTCGCTGGATATGTTGCGTGGGCCTTTTGCCAGCGCTTTGTCCTCGCGCATGGGTGATGATTATTCGGCTGAAGTCGGCCCTCTCGCGCTCGAAGACAGCGAGCATGGTCCACGCATCGCCATGCAGGGGTTTTCGCTGAGAGACCCGCAAGGCAAGACGATCATCGTGGCGCCCAAAGCAGATGTGTCGATTGACCCGCTGTCGCTGTTGTGGGGCCGCGTGTCGCCCCGTCGTCTCGAATTGATGGGTGTCGAGCTACGCCTTTCGGTTCTGGCCGATGGCGCGGTTGCTTTATCCGCAGGGTCCGAGCCCATCATCCTGACGGGGGGCAAGGCTCCCGTCAGTGATGCTCAACCGCGTGTCGACGAACTGCCCAACAGCGATGTCATGCTGGCGCTGGGCGAGGCGCTGAAAACTTTGCTCGACACGGCGATGCGCGACAATTCTTCCGCGGGAGTGCTGAAGCGACTGGGTGTCTCTCGCGGTCAATTGGTGTTTGAAGATCAATCGACGCGCCATCAGA
>CANGRU010000201.1 GCA_947456315.1 Beijerinckiaceae bacterium
GTTCCTATCAGCCTGCGCGCCATCGCGCAAGCGGCGGGCTGTGGCGATTTGATCCGCGCGCAAGGATCGCCATCGGACGTGCGAGAGGTTATCTCAGGCCAATTCGGCGCCCCCGTTTAAAAAACCCGGCGCAAAGGGGCGCCTGGGCGAACCGGCGTGCGTTTTGCAACGTAACCTGAACAGGCGCGTCACCGCGCACCAGACGAAGCAGAGAGATCATGGCCCGCAGCCCGAAGACCAAGACTGATACGGTCCGCTCCGCCGACGCATTGTTCGAGGAGGCGTTCGACCGCAAGGCACTCGACAGCCAGGTGCGCGAAGGCAAGGTGATCTCGGTGCGCGGCGCGCGCGAGCACAATCTGAAGAACGTCGATCTGGTGATCCCGCGCGACAAGCTCGTGGTGTTCACAGGTCTCTCTGGCTCGGGCAAATCCTCGCTCGCCTTCGATACGATCTACGCCGAAGGCCAGCGGCGTTATGTGGAATCCCTGTCGGCCTACGCGCGCCAGTTTCTCGAGATGATGCAGAAGCCGGACGTCGACCAGATCGACGGTCTGTCGCCCGCCATTTCGATCGAACAGAAAACAACCTCCAAAAATCCGCGCTCGACGGTTGGCACAGTCACCGAGATTCATGATTACATGCGTCTGCTCTGGGCGCGCGTGGGCATTCCCTATTCGCCTGCGACCGGTCTGCCGATTGAAAGCCAGACTGTCAGCCAGATGGTTGATCGCGTGCTGGCCCTGCCGGAAAAGACACGCCTGTTTCTGTTGGCGCCAGCTGTGCGTGGCCGCAAAGGCGAATATCGCAAGGAAATCGCCGATTATATGAAGCGCGGTTTTCAGCGCCTCAAGATCGACGGCACCTATTATGAAATCGGCGATGTGCCGGCCCTCGACAAGAAGCTGAAGCACGATATTGATGTCGTTGTTGATCGCATTGTCGTGCGTGGCGATATTGCGGCGCGTTTGTCCGACAGTTTTGAAACAGCACTTGAACTGGCCGATGGCATTGCCATTGCCGAATATGCGGATGAAAAAGAAAAAGACGGCAGCCCCAAGCGCATTGTCTTCTCGTCCAAATTCGCCTGCCCTGTTTCGGGTTTCACCATTTCCGAAATCGAGCCGCGTCTCTTCTCGTTCAACAATCCGTTTGGTGCCTGCCCGACCTGTTCGGGGCTGGGCGCCGAACAGACGGTTGATCCGGATCTTGTAGTGCCTGATCCGGCCCTGACCTTGCGCAAAGGTGCGATTGCGCCTTGGGCGAAATCATCGTCACCCTATTACACGCAGACTTTGGAATCGCTCGCCAAACATTTCAAATTCCGTCTCGATACGCCATTCGAGAAACTGCCGCAGAAAGCCCAGGACGCCATTCTCTACGGGACCGACGAACAAAAAGTGCGCTTCCAATATGATGACGGCATGCGGGCCTATGAAGTGTCCAAGCCGTTTGAAGGTGTCGTCAATAATCTCGAGCGCCGCTATCTGGAAACCGAGAGCGAATGGGCGCGTGAGGAAATCGGTCGCTTCATGTCAGCGACACCTTGCAAGGCCTGCAAAGGCTATCGCCTGAAGCCCGAAGCGCTGGCTGTCAAAATTGCTGACAAGCATATCGGGCACGCCTCCGAAATGTCGGTGCGCGATGCGGCTTACTGGTTCGAGGCTCTGCCCAAATCACTCGACAAAAAGCGCAATGAAATTGCTGGCCGCATTTTGAAAGAAATACGCGACCGCCTCAATTTTCTCGTCGATGTGGGGCTTGATTATCTCACTTTGGCGCGCGCCTCCGGAACTTTGTCGGGTGGCGAGAGCCAACGCATCCGCCTGGCCTCGCAGATCGGTTCGGGACTGACCGGTGTTCTCTATGTGCTGGATGAGCCCTCCATCGGTCTGCACCAGCGCGACAATGCGCGTCTGCTCGAAACATTGCGTCGCCTGCGTGATCTGGGCAATACGGTGATCGTGGTCGAGCATGATGAAGATGCAATCATGACCGCCGATTATGTGGTCGATGTGGGACCGGGTGCCGGCATCCACGGCGGCAAGATTGTCTCGCAAGGCAAGCCGCATGAAATCATGGCCGATGTGAAGTCACTGACCGGTGATTATCTGACGGGACGCAAGTCGGTGGATGTGCCGCGCGCGCGCCGCAAGGCAACACCGGGGCGTAAGCTGAAACTGGTCGGCGCCAAGGGCAACAATCTGAAAAATGTCACGGCCGAGATTCCGCTCGGCCTGTTTACCTGCATCACGGGCGTGTCGGGTGGTGGCAAGTCAACGCTTGTGATCGACACGCTCTACAAGGCCGTGGCGCGCAAACTGAACGGCGCGCTGGAGCATGCAGCCCCCCATGACAAGCTCGAAGGCCTCGAGCATCTCGACAAGGTGATCGACATTGATCAATCACCCATCGGACGCACGCCCCGCTCCAATCCGGCCACCTATACAGGCGCCTTCACACCAATCCGCGAATGGTTTGCTGGCCTGCCGGAAGCCAAAGCACGCGGCTATGCGCCGGGTCGTTTCTCTTTCAATGTGAAGGGCGGCCGTTGCGAAGCCTGTCAGGGCGATGGTGTCATCAAAATTGAAATGCACTTCCTGCCTGACGTCTATGTCACCTGCGATGTCTGTAAGGGTCGTCGCTATGATCGCGAAACACTGGAAGTGAAATATCGCGACCATTCGATTGCCGATGTGCTCGACATGACGGTGGAAGAAGCGCGTGATCTGTTCAAGGCTGTGCCGACCATTCGCGAGAAAATGGTGACGTTGGCGCGTGTGGGCTTGGGCTATATCAAAGTCGGGCAGCAAGCGACAACCTTGTCAGGTGGTGAAGCACAGCGCGTGAAATTGTCCAAAGAATTGTCACGCCGCTCGACAGGCCGCACACTCTATATTCTGGATGAGCCGACAACGGGTCTGCATTTCCACGATGTGAAAAAGCTGCTCGAAGTGCTGCATGAGCTGGTTGATCAGGGCAATAGCGTGGTGGTCATCGAGCATAATCTGGAAGTCATCAAGACGGCTGACTGGATCATCGATATGGGTCCGGAAGGCGGCGATGGCGGCGGCGAGATTGTCGCGCAAGGCACACCCGAAGATATTATCCGCGAGAAGCGCAGCCACACGGGCCGCTTCCTGAAAGAAGTGCTTGCCCGCCGCCCGATGGCTGACGTCAAAACGAAAAAGTCAGCGTCCTCATAAAGCGGGCGCTGGCTTCACTCATTTGTGACATGCATGTAGCGCGCTGTGGCAATCTCCAGCGCGACCGCTTTTTCAAGCGCTTCAGCTGAAACGGCCAGCATGGGGCTGTGGTCCAGCAAAGTCTCGCGCAGACTTGTGACAGTGCGTGCAATGGCTTCGAGTTCCTGTAGCCGTGACGCATCATGCCCGCCCCATGCACGGATCTGCCCGCTGTCCATCGACACGAGTTTGACTGCTGCAATTTGCGACTTTTTCATCAACCGAATCTCCGGCGCTCAAGTTGCTCAAGCAACACGAGGATGTCAGGATGATCCAATTGCCCAATACCGGATTTCAGGTAGTTTTTGCTGGTTCACAAATGAACAAAATGAATTGTGATCATCTGCTCTTCAACGACGCCAATGACATTGCGACCTTAAGCGATCGATTTCAAAACCACATAACCGGATATGGGTTCGACGCCTTTGAATTGGTCGAGACCACCGATCTGCATCCGCATACACCATTTCATTTCGGCACAGCCGAAACTTGGCGGCGCATCTATATTGCCAATGGCTTTCGTTTCATCGACCCGTATCTCGCCAAATCCCGATATGCCGGACTGCCATTTGATCTTGGTGCCGTTGCGCAAGCAGACTTCAAAACAAAGGCGCTGGTTCAGCTGGCGAAGGCAGCAGAAGCGGCTGGCATTACCCAGTGCTTGTGCATTCCCCATCACCAGCGCGACAGGCAGGAGCAAGTCCATTCGCATTTTCTGGCGCTCATCTGGACCAGAACAGAATCAGAGTTTCGCAACCTGATGGCCGAGCGCCGTCATGCCGTGCATATTGTGGCTCTGTATTTTCTGGATCGCGTCATGGTGTTGCGGGGCTTAAGCGAAGAAAGTGACCCCAACGCACCAGCCCTCACCGATCGGGAGCGTGAAATATTGACGCAAGCCGCACAGGGCAAGACGAGCGACGACATTGCCGTCTTGTTGAACATTTCAGGCCTGACGGCTGAAACGCATTTGAAAAATGCCATCAAGAAAATGA
>CANGRU010000202.1 GCA_947456315.1 Beijerinckiaceae bacterium
GCGACCAGCCGCATTGGTTTGGCGGCTAGCCTTGATCTGTTTCAACCGACGTTCGAGAACAATCGCTGGGTCTAGCATATCAGGCCCTTTCATCCTCAATCATCGGCGTGTCGTCATATTCGAGATCGCGTGATGCGAGTTTGAAAGCGCCAGACGGCAGTTCTTCATCTTCGATGATGCGGATCGAGGCAAAAATATCTTCTTGCTTCAATGCTTTTTGCAATGAAATGGCATCATGCGGACTAATTGACAGAGTGAATTCGCTACCTGCCTTGGTAAACATCTCAGCTGCATTTTTGATGCGTTCAACAAATGCTTCCGGCATTGTTGTGAAAACAGCACCAAACAAATCCTGCGCAATACGCCGAACGTTTTGTGCCATAATTTCGGCATTGCGCTCATAGGCTTCTGCAGCCAATGGAACGAGTTCACCTTCAATGCGACGCAAGACAGAAACAGCATCACCCAATTCTTTACGCGCAGCTTCCAATCCCTGTTGGTAGCCCAGTGCACGCCCATCTTCGCGTGCCTTTTCAATAGCTGCGATGATTTCATCTGGAGAGGGTGGTGGCTCTACAGGCTCTGGTGGAGTCGGTGGTGGTGGAGGCGGGGCAGCAGCTTCCATAACTGGAGCGGGTGCCGCAACGGGTTCGACAAATTCTGGTTCAGCTTCGGCTTCCTTGGCTTGAGGCGCAGCCTCAACCAGAGGCACTGGACGAAATGAGGATTTGTTCCAAGGCGTAAATGTGGCGTCCTGGTCGGGTGCATAGCGATTATCGACTTTGAATTCGCCACCGCGTGCAATCAAATCGGCTACTTCTGAGAGGGGAACTCTGCGTTCGGTCTGATCAGACATAGTCATCGCCACGTCCAGCTAGGACCATCGTGCCAGCATCCGAGAGTTTACGCGCAACAGCCACAATGCGCTTTTGCGCTTCCTGGACTTCGGTCACGCGCATCGGGCCCTTGGCTTCCATATCGTCGATGATCGAGGCCGCGGCGCGAGCCGACATACAGCCAAGAATCTTGTCACGCAGACGTTCATCACAACCTTTCAGCGCGATAGCGAGATCGGTCGGGTCAATGTTGCGGAGCAGAATGCCGAGGTTCTTGTCGTCAACAGCTGACAAATTCTCGAAGACGAACATGTTTTCCTGAATGGTCGTCATCAGGTTTTTATCGATCTTCGACAAGGAACCCATGATTCTCTGTTCAATATTGCCCTTCGTGAAGTTCATAATCTTGGCCGCAGCCTTGATGCCACCAATCTTGGAGGCGCGCAGCGATGTATTGGCCTGGAACTGGAGCTGCATGACGCGTTCCAGATGTTCAATGGCTTCCGGCTGCACGGAATCGATGGTGGCAATGCGGTGGAGAACTTCATGCTGGACGTCTTCCGGCAAGAGCACCAAAACGTCGGCAGCAACAGCATAATCAAGATGGGCAATGACGAGGCCGATGATCTGGGGATGTTCGCTTTCGATCATTTCAGCAATGGAGCGTGCATCCATCCATTGCAGGATTTCAATGCCTTTGGCTGATGAGGAGGGTGTGATGCGTGTCAAGACCGAACCTGCCTTGTCTTCACCCAAAGCCTTCACAAGCATGCGGCGAATATAAGCGTCCGCCCCCAAACCGATCGATGTCTGCGCTTTGATGATCGACAAAAACTCGTCGAGCACGACATTAACTGTTGTCTGGTCGACGTCAGCCACCGAATACATGGCGCTGCCAAGCTGCTGCACTTCACGTGGTGACAGGTTTTTGAGAATCTCTGATGCTTCGTCTTCGCCCAAGAGAAGCATGAGAATGGCGCATTTCTGGGTTCCCGAAAGAAGCCGGGCGGCTTCTTCTGGGCTCAGTTCCATCGGGGCAGTTACAGCGTCAACCATGGTTCTTTGTCCTGTTGGCTTTCACTCAGGCCACATCTTTGGAGATGAGGGTCTTCAAGACCGCGGTCACGCGGGCTGCATCATCGCCCACCAGCATGCGGATAAGGGTGACCTTATCATCATAGGTGTTGGCTGTGTCCAGAAGCTCTGCCGAGATGGCATTCTTCTTGGGCTTGAGGCGTGCCTTGATGTCTTCGAGCGATTCACCTTCGCGCACTTCGATGGATTCGCCATCGCCAATGATGGGCTCATCCGTCGCCATTGTAGAGGACATCGAGCGATCAAGCAGGCGTTCCAGGAAGGGTTTCAGGGCACCCAGCACAACAACGCCAAGGATCATGACGATTGCGAGCTGCTTGATGGCATCCTCAAGCCAAGGCGCATCATACCACGAGCGGGTTTCGAGCTTTTGTTCTTCAGCGAAGCTTGAGGAGACGAGAGTAATCTTGTCACCACGTTCCGGCATATAACCGACAGCTTCCTGCAGGAGCTGGGTCAGGCGTTCGCGTTCGCCATCATTCAAGGGCTTTTCGACAGTTTTGCCGTTTTCATCGATGGTCGTGCCCGAGCGGACAAGGACAGCCAGCGATACGCGCTTGATGTCACCAACCGAGCGACGAACCGAGCGGACTTCACGGCTCACTTCATAATTGCTGACGGTCGTTGCTGAACGCGCCTTGGAAGATTCCGTATTATTGCCACCCGTGCCGTTTGGCGGGGTTGCTGTCAGGGCAGGGGTGTTTGGCGGCTGGTTGGATGTTGCGCCAGGCACGCCACGTGCCTTGCCGTCAGCGGATTCCTGAACTGTCTCTTGACGGCTGCGGATAGCCTGAGAGTTCGGGTCATAGGTTTCATTGGTCTGTTCGCTGCGCGTGAAGTCGACATCAACATTGACTTCCGAATTGAAATTGCCAATGCCGACGATGGGCGTCAACAAATTGGCAATGCGTTCACGCAGCATTTTTTCAATGCGCGTCTTGTGCTCAAGCTGCTGCGAGGTCAGGCCGAGTTCATTGTCGCGCTGGGGAGATGTGAGCAAAGCGCCTGTCTGATCAACGACGGTCACATTGGCAACCGGCAGATAAGGAATGCTGGAGCTCACAAGATGCTGGATGGACTGGACCTGGCCGCCAGACAGGCTGCGGCCGGGTGACAGTTTAAGAAAGACGGATGCTGTCGGAGGGCTTTGCTCGCGCACGAAAGCAGAGCGCTCTGGCACAGCCAGATGCACGCGTGCTCCCTCAATATCACGGATTTCCATGATCGAGCGAGCGAGTTCGTTTTCCTGGGCTTGCTTCAATTTGACAGATTCAACGGCACGGCTTGCACCAAGCGGAAGCTGAGACAGCATGTCATAGCCGGTAACCGATGCTTTTGGGAGGCCTGCTGCTGCAAGCGACATGCGGGCGCGATGAAATTCGTTGCGCGGAACGAGAATATTGCCGGTTGTTGAATCGAGTTTGGCCTTGATCCCGTTGGTTTCAAGGTTCTGCATGACCATCGATTTGTCCTCTTCACCCAGATGGGGGAAGAGCTGCGCCATAGCCGGTTCACGCATGGTGAAGATGGCAGCAAGGCCCACCATCACAACAAGGCTGACCACGATAATGGGCATAGCGCGTACGATCGCGGGCTGGCGCATGAAATTCTGCGTAGCCGCAAAAGCGTTATACAGCTGGGCTCCGACTGGACCCATACCAGCAGGCGCAGGAATGGCGACGCTCTTGATGTCCGACACTGTCAAAATCTCCGGTCAAAAGTTACGTCAAAAGATGCGCGGATCAAACCGGCATCGACACTATATCTTTGTAGGCACTCCGAAGCTTATTGCGGATCTGCAAGGTTGCTTCAAAAGCGAGTGAGGATTTTTCACGGGCCAGCATGACCTTTGCGACATCTGTTTCATCGCCACGCTCAAAGGCTTGCGCGGTCTTGCCGGCTTCAGCTTGGGCATCAGCGACTTCAGAGAGGGCCTTTTGCATATGATCAGCAAAATTGCTGCCCTGTGATTTTTCCGGTGATAATTTGGCAGTGGCCGTCGCAAGAATTTCGCGCGTCATGCCAATGGATGAAATTGCGGACATGGGTGAAATCCTTAAACAGCAAGCGCGAGATGACGAGTGGCTTGTTCCACCGGCTGCATCATCATGTCTTGCATGTCGATCAGCAGATGTTCGGCAAGAATTTCTCCGCCGCCTGACATCACCAGCGCACGCTGGAGAACATTTTCAAGCTCACGGACATTGCCTGGCCAATCGTGGGCTTCCAGCTTGTCAATGGCCTCTTCGGTCAGTTCCGGCATTTTGGCAAATCCACCGGCATGTTTAGCCAGAAGACTGAC
>CANGRU010000203.1 GCA_947456315.1 Beijerinckiaceae bacterium
GAGCGACCTGTGCCCACCGGCTGCGTGGCGCATCTCTCGCTCGAGGGCACGATCACGCCAGACACGGCGCAAAAATTTGTCGAAGTGCTCAACAGCGAAATTCGCCGCGTCAACGGACATGTCATTCCCCATTTGCACATCGCCAGCCCCGGCGGAGATGTGAATGCGGCGATGCAGATTGGAGAAGTGTTGCGCAAGACCTCGGCTTCGGTCTTTTCCAATGGCCCGTGTCATTCGGCCTGCGTGTTTGTGGCTGTGGGCGCTGTCGAGCGCAATCTGTCGGGCATTGGCGTGCATCGCCCGTTTTTTGCCCAGACGCGCGCCAATGATTTTACGGAGGCCGATCAACGCTACAAAAAACTCATCCGCACCGTGCGCACCTATCTTGATGACATGAATATTTCAGATGATCTGATGCGCATTATGCTGGCGTTGCCACCGGGTGAAATGCAGGTGCTCTCCCCGGTGGAGGCCAAACGCATCGGAATCAACGGCATTGATCCCGCATGGGATGAATATAAGACAGCACAGGAAGCACGCATTTATGGTCTGACCAGTGCGGAATTACGCAAGCGACAAGGCCAGATCGAAGTGCAATGCGGGCGAGAAGACATGATGCGCTCGCTGGCTGAAATGCAAAAACGGGAAGAATGCCGCGCCAACCAGCGCGACAAAATCATGTGGGGCATGAGCGAAGACAAGCTCTCGCGTTTGCGCCGGATGGAAGAGCAAACCTGCCTGACCCAAGCCGCCAATAGCGATGAGCGGCGCCAATGCACATTGGCTCTGGCAGAGAAATTGCGGGCTGAGGCCGAAACGCGCCCGCTGGCTCAGTCGCCGTCGCGGTGACGACCGCGAAAGCCCGTGGCCAGAACATAGAGCTCGGCTGACCCTGCGCGGCTGGCTTCCGGCTTCACATGTCGCACGGTTTTGAAATCGCGCTTGAGGACGGTGAGCAAATCGCCCTCAGTGCCGCCTTGAAACACTTTGGCAACGAAGAAACCACCGGGCGCCAGAATTTCCGTCGCGAAATGAATGGCGAGTTCGGCCAGACCCACGATCTTCAAATGGTCTGTCTTTTTATGGCCCGTTGTATTGGCCGCCATATCCGACATCACGCCGTCGGCTTCGCCGCCCAACATGCCGCGCAAACGCTCGGGCGCATCTTCATCGAGAAAGTCCATCACCGTGAATTCAACATCGGGGATGGGATCGATGTCGAGCAGATCAATGCCGATCACCCGGCCTTTGGGACCGACTTTCTTAATCGCATATTGCGACCAGCCGCCGGGTGCAGCACCCAGATCGATGATTTTCTGGCCGGGCTTCAACAGATGATAGCGCTCATCCATTTCGATGAGCTTATAGGCGGCACGCGAGCGCAAACCCTCTTTCTTGGCTTTCAAGACATAGGGATCATTGAGCTGGCGCTGCAACCACAGCGTGGATGAAATCGTGCGCTTGCGCGCTGTCTTGACGCGCACCTTCAGCGAACTGTCGCGCGATGTGCCGGGTTTTTTCGTGACCATTAACGCTGTCCTGCCCGCTCACCATCGCGCCAGACACCGTCGGCACTCATCAACTCAGCCAAAATACCTTCGCGCAAACCACGATCTGCAATGCGCACACGATCCGATGGAAAGGCCAGACGAATGGCTTCCAGAATAGCGCAGCCCGCCAGCACAAGATCGGCACGTTCGGCGCCGATGCAACCATTGGCGACGCGCTGCTCATAGCTCATGTCACGCAAATGATGAAGCGCATCATCAATCTCGCCCGCACTCATCCAGAGACCATCGACACGGCGACGATCATAGCGCGCCAAGCCCAGATGAACGCCCGCCAATGTGGTGACGGTGCCGGATGTGCCCAAAAGATGAAACGCGTCACACCGCGTCTCCTGCCCGACGCGGGCGACAAATTCTGCCAGCTCTTCGCTGACATGAGCGACCATGGCATCAAATATCTCGCGCGTGACATGCACGCCGCCGAATTTTTCCGCCAGCGTCACAACACCCAGTTTCAAAGAGGCCCAGTGCCGCACACGTCCGCGCACATCGGAGGCCGCCCCTTGGCCCTGCCCGAGCCAGACAATTTCGGACGAGCCGCCGCCAATATCAAACAGCAAGACACCTTTGGCCGATGCATCCGCCAAAGCCGCGCAGCCAGCGGCTGCCAGATGCGCTTCCGTTTCGCGATCCACGATTTCGAGATCCAAACCGGTGCGCTGGTAAACACGGTCGAGAAACTCTTCGCCGTTTTCCGCCATGCGGCAGGCCTCGGTCGCAATCAGGCGTGCACGCGTGACACCGCGAGCATCCATTTTGTCGCGGCAAATATCGAGCGCTGCCAAAGTGCGGCGAATAGCCTGCTCGCTCAAGCGACCAGAGGCAGAGACCCCCTCGCCCAAACGCACGATGCGCGAAAAGGCATCGACAATGCGAAACCCCTCACGCGCCGGACGCGCGACCAGCAGTCGGCAATTGTTGGTGCCAAGGTCGAGCGCGGCATAGGTGTGGTAAATGGAACGGCCAGGCGGCTGCCGGGCAGACCCGCCATCGCGCGTCGGCGCTTCGGCATTTTGGGGGCCTTTCGGGGCCTCGCCCTTCAGGTCCATGGGCAGCACGGTCAAAATCTCCTGTCGCCCTGTCGGCTGATGGCCCGGGCGGTTCGGGACAGAGCATAACCGCCTCGGGGGGCACTTGTCATGCGGTTTAGGCATTTAGCGCCCCGACAGCCCCATTTGCCTGCCCTTTCAGGCAGGCGCGCAATTGACAGGGGGCAAGCGGGCAAGCTAAGACCCCGCCAACCACACGCCGCACCGCCCTTTGGGCCGCACCGGCATGGTGGGGGATAGTTCAACGGTAGAACTACCGACTCTGACTCGGTCAATCTTGGTTCGAATCCAGGTCCCCCAGCCAATTCCATCTGACATCTCACGTAAAATGCGGCTGGAGCCCTCGTCTGGGTTTTGGCATGGTCGGACTTCACGATTCGATAAGGGCCGCCGTGACCACGGACGAAAAACTCCACCTTGCCGCTATTGCGGCCGGTCTTGACCGGCTGGTGCCGCAAATTGCGCAGGCCATGGCCGAGGTGGAGACACAGGCCGACTATGAGCGCTTGGCTCTGCTGCTCAAACCAGCTGAAACGTTTCTGCTCGAAACGGGACCGATCATGTCGCGGTCGCGCGCCGGCGCGCAGTCACCCGACCAGCCATGCGAACGCTTCATGCGCGAATTGCCACGCCGTTTGCGTATGGTGCGCAAAGCCAAATCCATCCAATCGCCGCAGGCGCGTGACACAGGAGCGCCATGATGAGCGAAGAAGAGCATGTGCGCCCGCAAAACGTCAGCCATTTGGATCTGTTCACAGGCTTTCTGATGGTGGGTCTGTTTGGGTTCGGCGGCATTGCGGCGGCCATTTATCATGTTGTGGTGGAGCGCAGAAAATGGCTCTCGGCACGTGAATATGCTGCCGTTTTGGGGCTGGGTCAGGTTTTACCCGGCGCCAATCTCGTCAATATCACAGCTGTCATTGGCGATCGTTTCGGCGGCCTGACAGGCGCTGTTTTATCGCTGATCGCACTCACACTCGTACCCGTGCTTCTGCTGGTGGCGCTGGCCACGCTCTATGATCAATTTGCCAGTCATCCTGATGTGATAGCGGGCACCAAAGCTGCGGCTGCAGGCGCCACGGGTCTGATTTTCGGCACGGGTTACAAGCTTGGCAAAACCATTCTCGACAATCGCGCGGCTCTGTTTTTTGCCACTCTGAGTTTTGTTGCCATCGGCCTGTTACGCCTGCCTTTGCTCGGCACTCTGGCCGTGCTGGCGCCCATTGCTGTGGCCTATAGTTTCTGGAGTGGCCATCGTGAAGGATGATATTCTGTGGAGCCTTGCGCTCTCCTTCTTCATGACGGCCCTGGTCTCGGTCGGCGGCATTTCGACGATGATTCCCGAAATCCATCGTCAGGTGGTCGAAACAAACGGCTGGCTGACCAATGATCAATTCGCCACCGCCTTTGCCATTTCACAAGTGGCCCCCGGCCCCAATATTCTGCTGATGAGCATGATCGGCTGGCGCGTCGCAGGATGGGCAGGTCTCACCATAGCCACACTCGCCACTGTGATACCGACCAGCATCATCGCGCTTGCCGCTGGACGCGCGGAAGAGCGCATTCAGCATGCGCGCTGGTATGTGATGACCAAGCGCGCTTTGCCGCCGC
>CANGRU010000204.1 GCA_947456315.1 Beijerinckiaceae bacterium
CAATCTGGCGCTCGGCTATCTGGGCGAAGATAATTTTCTGGGCGGCAAGATGAAGCTCGACCGCAAGGCGGCCATTGCCGCTGTCGAGAGTGTCGCCAAGCCGCTCGGCATGGAGATGCAGGATGCAGCTGAAGGCATTGTGCGCATCATCAATGTGAAGATGCAGGAAGCGGTGAAAGCCATTTCCACCATGCGCGGTCATGATCTGCGCGACTTCCACCTGCTCGCCTTTGGTGGTGCGGGCCCGCTGCATGCGGGGCGCATTGCAGCCGACCTTAATATGGCGGGCGTGATTGTGCCGCTCTTCCCCGGCGTCTATTCGGCCATGGGCCTCGTCATGTCGGATGTGAAGCATGATTATGTGCGCTCACGCATGACCAAAATCGCCAGCGTCGATGAAGCCTATGTCGACGCGCAATTTGCCGATCTCGTCACCCATGCACGCGATGAACTGAAAGCCGAAGGCTTTGCCGATAGCGCGGTCGAGATCGAGCGCTCGCTTGATATGCGCTATGCCGGACAGGGCTATGAAATCTCGGTGCCGCTGCCGTCTGTCTTGAAAGCAGGCTCATTGGCCGACCTGCGCAAGCTTTTCGACGAATTGCACCGTAGCCAGTTCGGCCACACGGCCCCGCATGAGCCGGTGGAGATCGTCTCCTACCGCCTGCGTGGCATCGGCCGCGTGCCGCCTGTCAAACTGCCGGAGTTCAAACCGCAAGGTTTGAAGACGGCTGATGCGATCCGCGAGCATCGCGACATGCGCTTTGATGGCAAGACACTCTCCTGCCCTGTCTATCAGCGCGAAAAACTGGATGTGGGCGCGACCTTCAGCGGCCCCTGCGTCATCGACCAGCTGGACTGCACGACCGTGGTCTTCCCCGGCCAGAGCGTGCGCGTCGACAATCACAAGAACATGATCATCACCATGGGAGGCGCATAATGGCTTCCGCCGCGAAAAAGACCGTGGATGCGGTCGAACTCGAAATCATCCGCGCCAGCCTCGACGGCATTGTGCAGGAAATGCAAAACTCGCTGTTCCGCACGGGCTTTTCAACCATCATCCGTGAATCGCAGGATGCCTCTTGCGCGATGATGAACCCGCAAGGCGATGTGATTGCCCAGCATGTCGTGCTGCCGCTGCATATCGGTGCATTTCCCGCCTGCTGCGCAGCTGTAATCCGCGCTTATGACGACATTGAAGAAGGTGACGCCTTCCTCATCAATCACCCCTATGACGGTGGCAGTCCACATGCGCCTGACATGGCCGTCATCACGCCTGTCTTTTTCAAAGGCGAGCTGATCGGCTTTACCGGCTCCATTGCGCACAAAAGCGACATCGGCGGGCCGGTGCCCGGCTCCTGCTCGGGTCAGGCGAAGGAAACCTTCAACGAAGGCCTGCATCTGCCAGCCGTGCGCTATCAGCGCAAATTTGTCGAAAACCGCGAGATTGATCGCATCATCGCTGCCAATAGCCGCACGCCCGAACTGGTGCTGGGCGATATTCGCGGCCAGCTCGGCTCATCGCGTCTGGGCGAACAGCGCATGATCGAACTCGTCGGCAAATTCAGCCGCGACACTGCGGTGGCTTGTTTTGCGCGTTTGATCGAACTGGCTGAAGCGCGCATGCGCGCCGCGATTTCCGAATGGAAAGACGGCCGCTATGAGGCGGAACGCTTCGTCGATGATGATGGCGTCGAGGCCGGCAAGCCGGTGCGTATTCACGTGGTCGTCGAGAAAAAAGGCAATAACATCAGCTTTGATTTCTCAGGCTCCGCTGACCAGACCAAAGGGCCTGCCAATATCCGCCCGCCGACCGTGCGCGCCGCCATCGGCTATGTGCTGGTCTCGCTGATTGATCCCAACACATTCATCAACAGTGGCGTGTTGCGTGCCTATGATATTGTTGCGCGTGAAGGCTCGGTGCTCAATCCGCGCTTCCCTGCACCGGTGAACACTTATAATCCGACCGTGCATGCGCTGGTGGAGGCTTTGTATGGCGCCCTCAGCGGGCTCTTGCCCGATATGGCACGAGCTGACGGTTGCGGCTCGCGCTCGATCATTCTGGGTGGGCGCTCGACCTATACCGGCAAAGGCTATGTGCAATATGAAATCCTTGGCGGTGGCGGCGGTGCGCGCGCCAAAAAGGATGGACAAAGCGGCACATCGGTCAACCAGTCGAACGCGAAGATCGCGCCGATCGAAATCATCGAAAGCGAATTTCCGACACGCATCCTGCGCTTCGAGCTGATCCCGGATTCGGGCGGCGCCGGACAATATCGTGGTGGGCTTGGTATTCGTCGCGAATATCTCAATCTGGAAGATGCGCGCTTCTCGATCCGCTCGACCAAACATATTATTGCGCCGGAGGGTGCAGGTGGTGGCGGCAAGGGACGCACGGGCGACATTATCGTCAATCCCGATACGGACGCCGCCAAACAATTGCCGACCCGTTATGCGGATTATCCGCTGAAGGGTGGCGACCGGTTCCGGTTGATCACGCCGGGTGGTGGCGGCTATGGCCAGAGCCTTGCGCGCGATCCCGATCTTGTGATCCGCGACCTCAATGAGGGCTATGTGACGCTGGAGGGCGCGCTGCGCGATTATGGCGTGGTGGCCATAAAAACAGGCGATCTGTTCACGCTTGACGCCTCGGCCACGCAAAAAGCCCGCGCCAATCGTGGATAGGTGATCGGAAAACAGCAAAAAAGGCGGGCGCACAGCGCCCGTCCATGGCAATATCACGCCCATAACCGAAGCATGGCCAAGCAAGGCCAGCACGGGAGGAACATAAAATGATGCTGATGTCTCGCCGCCAAATCTCTGCTGCCGGTCTTGCGACCCTGCTATGCGCTTCGCCTGCGCTGGCCCAAGAAAAGCTCGTGCCGCTGAAAGTCGGCTATGACGGCTATTCGATGACCACGGCGCCGATCAATTACGCGCTGAAAAAAGGCATCTTCAAAAAATACGGGATCGATCTGTCACTCGTCTATATCGATGGCGGCCCGACGCTGACGCAAGCCGTGATCGGTGGCTCGGTCGATATCGGCCAGAACGGTTATACATCAGCCACAGCAGCAGCTGTGAGTGGCGCCGACATTGTCTTCATCGGCGGTATTTCCAACAAGCTGCCCTTCCAGCTGGTTGTCAAAGCCGACATCAAAAATGCTGCCGACCTCAAGGGCAAGAAGATTGCGATCAGCCGCTATGGCTCCTCGACCGACACAGCAGCGACTTTTGCAGTCGAAAAACTCGGCCTGAAGCGCACGGATGTGGCGATCTTGCAGCTCGGTGGCGAAGGCACACGCACAGCTGCCATGTTGTCAGGCCAGATCGATGCATCACTCGAGCAATATCCACGCACCGCCGAGCTGGAAGAGCAAGGCTATAAAGTGCTGGTGGATGTGACACCGGTTGCGGGTGACTATCCCAACACGGCTTATGTCTCGCGCCGCAGCTATGTCGATAAAAATCCGGAGCTGATGAAGAAGTTCTTCATGGCCGTGTCCGAAGGCATCCATGCGTTCAAGAGCAACAAACTTGAAGCTGAAAAAGAAACCGCCGAGTTTCTGAAGCTCAAAGTCGATAACATCATGGACAAGACCTACGATCGCTACACGAAGGATATTTTCCCGGATGTGCCGGAAGCCTCCCTGCCCGGCATCCAGATTGTGCTCGACGAGTTGAAGCCCAAAACACCGGCAGCCGGCAATTTCAAACCAGAGCAGCTTGTCGATATGCGTGCGCTTCAGCAATTGAAGGCCGAAGGCTTTTTCGAGAAGCTGAAGAAATGAGCACAGCACCCACGCCTAAAATGCAGGCGCGCGGACTGCGCATCGGCTTTTACAATGAACGCATCAAGAAGCGCCTGAATGTCCTCGACGGGATTGATCTGTCGGTGGCTGAGGGAGAGCTCGTTTGTATTGTCGGGCCGTCGGGCTGCGGCAAGTCGACTTTTCTGGGCGCTGTCGATGGACTGACGCGCATTGATGGCGGCGATGTGCTGATTGACGGCCATGCCGTCACCACGCCCGGACCCGACCGCGCCATGGTGTTTCAGCATGACTCGCTGTTTCCCTGGCGCACGGTCTTGCAGAATGTCGTCTATGGCATCGAGATTCAAAACTCGATGTCAAAAGCCGACATGAATGACCGTGGCCGTCAGCTGGTTGAACTTGTCGGGCTGAAGGGTTGTGAATACCATTTCCCGCACGA
>CANGRU010000205.1 GCA_947456315.1 Beijerinckiaceae bacterium
GACGGTGGCTTTCATTGTTTGCGTGCGCTGGATGGTTTTGCCGCGAGTGAAAGAGGGCCGCTACTCCGTCCATAGCTGGTTCTATTTCCGCATGTGGGTGGTGGCGCTCGCCACCGAGATCACGCTGGAAACCCTGACCTCGCTGTTTGCCACCATTTATATGCGCGCCTGGTATCGCCTGATGGGCGCCAAGATCGGCAAGGGTGCGGAGATTTCGACCAATCTGGGCGGGCGCTTTGATCTTGTTGAAATCGGCGAGAAGAATTTCATCGCTGATGAAGTCATGCTGGGTGACGAAGATATCCGTCGCGGCTGGATGGTTTTGAAAAAGGTCAAGACCGGCGCCAATGTCTTTGTCGGCAATGATGCGGTTGTGCCGCCTGGCTCCATCATTCCACGTGGTGCACTGATCGGCATCAAATCGAAGCCGCCGGAAAACCATATGATGTCGCCCAATGACACATGGTTTGGCTCGCCGCCGATGAAACTGCCCGTGCGCCAGAAGTTCGATGCGCTGTCGGACAATTGGACCTATGAGCCGCCAGCCTGGAAGAAATTTGCCCGTGCTGTGTTTGAAGCCGTGCATGTGTCGCTCTCGACCATGCTGTTCATCACCTTCGGCACGTGGGCGGTGGAATATTTTGGTCCTGATCTCTTGGCGGGTGAATGGGGTTCGCTGGCGGTCAATTTCGTTCTGGCTTCCACTTTCATTTCGATTGCCGTGACAGCGGTGGTGGTGGTTTTCAAATGGATCACCATGGGCCGTTATGAACCTGTCGTCATGCCGATGTGGTCATGGTGGGCCATGCGCACCGAGGCTGTGGCGGTTCTCTATTGGGGGCTGGCCGGCAAAGTCTTGATCGAACATTTGCGCGGCACACCGTTCCTGCCGATGGTGCTGCGCCTGTTTGGCACCAAGATGGGCAAGGGCGTTTATATGAATATGACCGACATCACGGAGTTTGATTGCGTGAGTGTGGGGGATTTCGTGTCGCTCAATGGCAGCTGTGCCCTGCAAACGCATCTCTATGAAGACCGCGTGATGAAAGTGGGCCGCATCCAGGTCGGCAATGGCGTGACGGTGGGGGCCAATGCGACTGTGCTCTATGACACGCAGATCGGTGATTTTGCGCAGCTCGGTCCCCTCACCATTGTGATGAAAGGCGAGCACATCCCGCCCCACACACAATGGATTGGCTCGCCCGCCGTGCCGGCGGTGGCGCTGGATATTCCGGCCTGCTAAGGCCCGTCATTGCGAGGGTGAGCCGAAGCAATCCAGAGGCCTCACGTAGGGCTTCTGGATTGCTTCCTCGGTCTTTGGCCTCCTCGCAATGACGAGCGGGGCCATTGCCAAGAAGAGCCCTTCCGCCTAAAACGCCTCCCATGTCGCACAACACCTTTGGCCACCTTTTCCGTGTCACCACCTATGGCGAGAGCCATGGGCCTGCGATCGGCTGTGTGGTCGATGGCGTGCCGCCGCGCATTCCGCTCACCGCGGAAGATCTGCAGGTCTGGCTCGAAAAGCGCCGTCCGGGACAATCGCGTTTCACCACGCAGCGGCAGGAACCTGATCAGGTCAAAATCCTCTCCGGCGTGATGGATGACGGCACGGGGCAGATGGTCACGACCGGCACATCCATCGGTTTGCTCATCGACAATGTCGACCAGCGCTCCAAGGATTATGGCGAGATCGCCAAGGCCTATCGGCCGGGCCACGCCGACTACACCTATGATGCGAAATATGGCATCCGCGATTATCGCGGTGGCGGTCGCTCGTCCGCGCGCGAAACAGCCATGCGTGTGGCTGCTGGCGGCATTGCGCGCAAAATCATTTCCGGTGTGACGATCCGCGGTGCGCTCGTGCAAATGGGCCCGCACAAGATTGATCGTTCGCGCTTCGACTGGAATGAAGTGAACAACAATCCCTTCTTCTGCCCCGATGCGAAAGCAGCGAGCGATTGGGAAGCCTATCTCGATGGCGTGCGCAAAGCAGGCTCATCTTGTGGCGCTGTGATTGAACTTGTCGCCGATGGCGTGCCAGCGGGATGGGGTGCGCCCATCTATGGCAAGCTCGATGCGGAGCTCGCCTCCGCCCTGATGTCGATCAATGCCGTCAAGGGTGTCGAGATCGGTGATGGCATGGCCTCTGCTGCGCTGTCGGGCGAAGACAATGCGGATGAAATGCGCATGGGGGCCGATGGCAAGCCCGTGTTCACATCCAATCATGCGGGTGGCATTCTGGGTGGCATTTCGACGGGCCAACAAATTGTCGCGCGTTTTGCCGTCAAGCCGACGTCATCGATTTTGACGCCACGCCTGTCGGTGGATCGCACAGGCCAGGAGGTCGAACTGCGCACCAAGGGTCGTCATGATCCCTGCGTGGGTATTCGCGGCGTGCCGGTGGGTGAAGCCATGATGGCGATTGTGCTGGCCGATGCCTTGATGCGTCATCGCGCACAAGTGGCTGAACAGCGCGCTTGGCCTTTCGAGAGTTGAAATCCCCTCTCCCGCCTGCGGGAGAGGGTGCCTCGCGCAGCGAGGCGGGTGAGGGTGAGTGCGGGTGAAACGCCCTCATCCGTCATGCTTCGCATGACACCTTCTCCCGCATGCGGGAGAAGGGTGCTACCGCCCCGCCATGCCCGACAGCATCATCACATGGGCTGCCACCGAGCGGGCGAGCGCTTCCAGATCATAGCCGCCTTCGAGCACTGAAACGACGCGGCCCTGGCTTGTCTTCTGGGCAATATCCATCAGCTTGCCTGTTGCCCAGGCAAAATCATTTTCAACCAGATTGATATTGGCCATCGGGTCGCGCGCATGCGCATCAAAGCCAGCCGAGATGATGATGAGATCGGGTGCAAAGGCTTCAATGGCTGGCAGCACGCGCGTGTTCATGGCTTGGCGAAATTGCACACCGTCATCACCGGCACTGAGCGGCGCATTGACGATATTGTCATGCGCGCCGGTTTCACTCAGCGCACCCGTGCCGGGATAAAGCGGCATTTCATGCGTGGAGGCATAGAGCACGCTGGGGTCGTTCCAGAAGATCTCCTGCGTGCCATTGCCGTGATGCACATCGAAATCCATGATGGCGACGCGCTCGGCGCCATGCACCGCACGCGCTTGGCGCGCGGCAATCGCGGCATTGTTGAAAAAGCAAAAGCCCATGGCGGTGGTTGTTTCGGCATGATGGCCGGGCGGGCGTGTGGCGACAAAAGCCGTATCGACTTTGCCTGTCATGACCTCATCCACGGCCGCGCAAGCCCCTCCCACGGAGCGCAAAGCGGCTTCAAATGTGCCGGGCGACATGGCCGTGTCGCCATCAATTTGCGCCAGCCCTTGATGGGGCGAGAGCTCTTCCAATTGCCGCCAGTAATCTTGCGGATGAACGCGCAAAACCTGTTCGCGGGAGCCCAGCGGGGCCGCATCGCGCAGCAGGGGCTGGAAGCGTTCATGTTCCAGAATACGCTCGATGACACGCGTCCGGTCAGGGCGTTCCGGGTGGCCGGGGCCCATGTCATGGGCGAGACAATCGCGGTGCGAGAGGATCAGCGTGTTCAAGTCTTTGTCCTGTTTGATATTCTAAAAGCCGTGGCGACTGTCTAACCCTTAATCCGGATGGCGTCTGCCCGCATTGCGCTGTGTCAGCATTGTCGCACTCCGTTTTTTTCGCAGATGCAGCATAGCTTGTATCGGGCTTCATGCTATCAGAGCGGTGATTCTGACCAAGCCGTGTTTCGGGAGCCTGCGACCAGCGATGAAATTCATGCCGACTTTGGCCCTGCTTGTGGCCGCAACCCTTCTCGCTGGATGCAATTTCAAAGGCGTGCCCGATCCTTCGCTGACCAGCCGTGACCGCGATTTTATCGCGAAGGTCCCGGATTTCGAGATGGATATCAATTACCAGCGCTACGAGGTCGATGATCCGACCGGCGAGGCGCCCGGCACCATCGTGGTTGATACACAGATGAAGCATCTTTATCTGGTGCTGCCCGAGAAGCGCGCAGTGCGTTATGGCGTGGCCACCGGCGCTGAGGCCTATGGCTGGACAGGCACAGCCACCATCCGCCGCAAGGCCGAATGGCCGCATTGGACGCCGCCTGCCGATATGGTGCAACGCTGGCCGCATCTGAAGCCGACAGCGGCGGCGGGTGGTCTGAATGGTGGTCCGGACAATCCGTTAGGGGCGCGTGCGCTCTATCTTTATGAC
>CANGRU010000206.1 GCA_947456315.1 Beijerinckiaceae bacterium
AATCTCGTCAAAGGGAACACTTTGGGGAAAATTGAATCCCTTGGGGTCACGCAATTTGCCGCGCACGAAATAGTCCAATGTGATTTCGGCGATATAAACCAGCATCAAGCTGGTCAGAATTTCGGAAGCTCCCAGTTTCGCGCGCAAAAAAGCGGGGATCATGGCATAGGCCACACCGGCAATCGTGCCAGCGATCAACATGGCGGGTAAAATCCAATAGCCGCCGAGAATAGTGTCCGTGCCCTGTGTCACGACAGCAATGGTGCCGCCGACAAGGCCGCCCATCACAAACTGGCCTTCGGCACCGATGTTCCACAGATTGGCGCGATAGCAAAAGGACAGGCCCGTTGCGATCAGGACCAAAGGTGCAGCTTTCACCACCAACTCCTGCAAGGACCAGGCATCGGTGAAAGGCTCGAGAAAATAGACAGAAAAAGCCTGCGTCGGTGATTTACCGATCAAGGTCAGCAACCCGCCACCAATGAGTACGGCTGCGACCAAGGCCGCCACGGGTGCTAAAAATTCGATGATCGGGGAAGCAGACGTCCGCCGCTCCATTTCAATGCGCATGAGCAAAACTTTCTTGCGTTACGCCAGCGCCACCCATGAGCAAGCCAATTTCTTCGCGCGTTGTGTCGCGCGTCAACCGTGGTGTGGTCAAACGCCCATGATGAATGACGGCAATCCGATCGGTCATTTCAAACAATTCATCAAGGTCTTGCGAAATCACCAACACGGCTGCGCCTTGGCGGGCCAGATCAATCAGGCGCTGGCGAATATCTGCAGAAGCTGCGGCATCCACGCCCCAAGTCGGCTGGTTGAGCACGAGCACAATGGGCTCACGCGACACTTCACGCCCGACCAGAAACTTCTGCAAATTGCCCCCCGACAATGTCCGCGCTGCCGGATCAAGGCCCGACATGCGCACATCGAACTTTTCGACAATGTCGCGCATGATGGTTGTGGCGTTGACCTGATCAATCGTCCAGCCTTGGGTGACATCACCCATCGCATGGCGCGAGAGAATGAGGTTTTCTGACAAGGAAAAGTCTGGAGCTGCTGCATGGCCATTGCGCTCTTCTGGCACAAAGGCAGCGCCATATTGGCGACGCGGATTAATGCCCTCGCGACCGACCGAAATACCGTCGATCTGAACTGCACTGGCTTGGCGCGCCAAAATCTCGCCTGACAGGCTGGCAAACAATTCATCCTGACCATTGCCCGCAATGCCAGCAATGCCAAACACCTCACCGCCCCGCACACTCAGAGAGATGTCTTTGAGCGCAACGCCATGCATATCCTGCGCAGGCATAGACAGATGCGACACAATCAACCGCTCTATCCCCAATCCGTCATGCGGCTTGGCACGCACATCTACCAGATGCGTGCCCACCATCATGGCCGCAAGCGAACGAACACTTTCGGCACGGGGGTTGCAACTTGCCACCACTTTGCCGGCGCGCAGCACTGTCGCGCGTTCGCACAGACGACGGACTTCTTCGAGCTTGTGCGAAATATAGAGAATGGCGCGGCCCTCAAGCCGCAAAATCTCCAATGTGGCAAACAGCGTTTCAGCTTCTTGCGGTGTCAGCACCGAAGTCGGCTCATCCAGAATGATCAGCTTCGGGTTTTGCAACAGGCAACGGGCTATTTCGATGCGCTGGCGTTCACCTGCTGATAGCGTCCAGACTTCGCGCTTGGGATCGAGCTGCAGACCATAGCGGCGCGTCAGCGTGTCGATCCGCGCGGCGATATCTTCCATGCCCTCGTTCTTGGGAAGAACCAGCGCGATATTTTCAGCCACCGTCAGATTGTCGAACAAGGAAAAATGCTGGAACACCATGCCGATGCCGGCTGCACGCGCAGCCTCAGGCGAGGCAAAGGAGATATCTTCCCCTTCTAGCGAAATGGAACCGGAACTTGCTTCCAATAAGCCATAAAGAATTTTCACCAAGGTTGATTTGCCGGCACCATTCTCGCCCAGAAGCGCATGCGCTTCGCCGGCGTGAATATCGAGATCAATCCCGTCATTGGCACGAAAATCCCCAAACCGCTTGGTGATGCCACGCATGGCAACCAGCGGCTTGCGACTCTCTTGGCGTTTTGCTTCTGACAGGCTCACGGCAGCAGAACTGTCGCGCCAGTGGTAGCACGTCCACCCAGATCACGATGTGCTTGCGAGACATCTGCGAGCTTGTAGCGCGCATGGATCGGGATCGACACATCCCCGCGTGAAATGGCCCGCATCAAATCCTTGGCCATAGCCACATAATCTTCGCGCTTGGCAATATAGGTGAACAAGGTCGGGCGCGTCATGAACAACGAGCCCTTCTGCGCCAGCAGCCCGATGTTGAACGCATCGAGCTGGCCAGACGCCGAGCCGTAAGACACGAACATGCCAAGCGGCTTCAGACAATCGAGTGAGGCCGGAAATGTATCCTTGCCAACGCCGTCATAAACAACGTCGCACAGCTTGCCTTTGGTGATGTCTTTGACGCGCGCGGCGAAATCTTCTGTCTTGTAGAGAATGACATGTTTAGCGCCGGCCTTTTTGGCGAGCTTGGCTTTTTCTTCGGACCCGACAGTGCCAATCACAGTGGCACCCAAAGCCTTGCCCCATTGGCACAAAATGAGTCCCACACCGCCCGCAGCCGCATGAACCAGGATCGTATCGCCCGGCTTGACCTTGAACGTGCGTCGCAGAAGATATTGTGCGGTTAGCCCCTTCAGCATCATCGCCGCGCCCATCTCATAAGAAATGCTCTTGGGCAATTTGATAAGCGAGGCCGCAGGCACAAGGCGCTCTTCGGCATAAGAGCCCAGTGTCGCCACATAAGCGACGCGGTCACCCGGCTTGAACTCGCTGACACCGCGCCCCACAGCCATGACTTCGCCAGCTCCCTCATTGCCGGGCGTGAAGGGTAGCGGCGTCGGATAGCTGCCTTGGCGGAAATAAATGTCGATGAAATTGAGCCCGATGGCATGGTTGCGCACCAAAACCTCGCCCTTGGCGGGCTTGGGCAGGGTGACATCTTCAAGAACCATCACTTCCGGTCCGCCTGTGCGATGGATACGAATGGCCTTGGTCATCAAAAACTCCAGAATCTCGAGGAGCCGCATCATGCTGCGCCGCCCAAGGTGGCGCAACAGACGGTTCCAGAACGCCTGTGAATGCTTATGATGACTGACCCTTTGAGTCGAACCCCACACGGATGATGATCACAAGAACCGAGACCATCGGGGCCTTCACGCCCAAACTCGTCACTGTGCTGCGCGAAGGCTATGGCGCCAAAGAGCTCAAAGCGGATGCTCTGGCAGGCCTGACGGTCGCCATTGTTGCCCTGCCCCTGTCTATGGCGATTGCCATCGGCTCGGGGGCCAAACCGGAACATGGGCTGTTTTCAGCCATCGTCGGGGGCTTTGTCATATCCCTACTGGGCGGCAGCCGCTTCCAGATCGGGGGGCCCGCTGCGGCCTTTATCGGGCTTGTTGCAACAACCATCGCCCGCTTTGGCTATGACGGCTTTTTGCTGGCGACCCTGATGGCAGGCGTCTTCCTGTTGGCTTTGGGCTATTTACGGCTGGGCTCGCTGATCCGCCACATTCCCCATCCGGTCCTGACCGGATTCACGGCCGCCATTGCGGTCATTATTTTTTCCAACGAGCTACGCGATCTGTTCGGCTTGTCCCTGAAGTCAGACCCTTCAGAACTGGTCGCGCGCCTCGCGGTCCTGTGGGATGCGCGCGCCAGCGCCAATCCGGTGACCATGGGCCTGTCAGCTGCCTGCCTTGCCCTCATCCTCGGCTTGCGCAAAATCGCGCCCAGCTTTCCCGGCCTATTGGCGGGCGTTGTCTTGTCGGGCTTTGCGGTCTGGGCCTTTGATCTGCCCGTAGAAACCATCAGCACCAAGTTTGGCGGCATTCCCAATGCGCTGCCCGTCCCGTCCGTGCCAGCCTTTGATCTTGCCCGCCTGACAGCACTGCTTCCCTCCGCTCTGGCTCTGGCCTTTCTGGGCGGCATGGAATCCCTGCTCTCGGCCGTTGTGGCCGATGGCATGTCGGGCCGTCAGCACCGCTCCAATTGCGAGCTTGTCGCACAAGGCTTTGCCAATATTGCCTGCGCGCTCTTCGGCGCCATTTGCGCCACCGGAACCATTGCACGCACAGCAACCAACATCCGTGCCCATGCCCATGGACCG
>CANGRU010000207.1 GCA_947456315.1 Beijerinckiaceae bacterium
AGCGAGATGATTGAAATGCTTCCCGCCAAAATCGAGGTGATCAACTGCACCATAGAACCATCAAGATTCATTTTTTTGGGGAGCGTGTCGATCGCATCGCCAAGAACGCCGCCAAGTCCGGTTGGCAAAGGCCAGCGTTCTGTGACCGGGAATAAGGAAACCATCGCAGTTGCCGCAACGCTTCCCAAAATCCAGAAAAACAAACGCCAGATCGGGCGTTCAAGGCGGCGCTTGGACATCAGGCGCCAACCCCAGCAAGCCAGCGGAAAGAGTAGGGCGGACGAGGCAAGACCAAAGAGCTGCATAATGATATCGGCGATAATCGCGCCGGGGGGGCCAAGCAGATTTCGTGTTGGCGCGGATGTCGCGTGATTGAGGCTCGGGTCTTGAACAGACCAGGTCATCAAAGCCACGGCGAGCAGGCCACAAATCAAGATCAGGATAAGGCCAAGACATTCAGCAACACGGCGCGAAATAAAATCGCGCGCCGCTTCTGGCACAAGGTGACTGGCTGAAAAGGTTGTCGTTCGCATGAATAGCGTGCCGGGCCCGGTCTTTGAGCTCGCCTTGCTACGGCGAACAGATCAAGCAAGAGGCTAGGCTGACGAGGTTAATGCCTGTTTAACCTTGAGCCCCAGTTCATGACTTCTCAAAAGAAAACGGCGGCACCAAAGGCGCCGCCGTGAATTTTTCCAATCTCTGTCAGATCAGAGGTTGTAAGCGCGTTCGCCATGTTCAGCGAGGTCGAGACCTTCACGCTCGGCATCAACCGGGACGCGCAGGCCGATGACCAGATCAACGATCTTGTAGAGGATCGCCGAACCGATACCCGACCAAGCCAGGGTCAAGCCGACAGCTTTCAACTGGGCCATCACAGCCGGGGCGAATTCGTAAGCTGCAATAGCCAGCTCGCCAGGCTTGGATTCGTAATCAGCGATACCCGTGCCGCCGAGGCCCTGGTCGACCAGGATACCGGTAGCAATGGCGCCGATGATGCCGCCCACGCAGTGAATGCCGAAGACGTCGAGCGAGTCATCGTAGCCGAACTTGTTCTTCACCACAGCGACGAAGAAGAAGCAGACAACCGCGGCGACACCACCCAGAACAATCGAGCCCATCGGACCAGCGAAGCCGGATGCCGGGGTGACTGCCACAAGACCAGCAACCGCACCCGAGACCATGCCCAGAAGCGAAGGCTTGCCCTTTGTGCCCCATTCGACGAACAGCCAAGCCAAGGAGGCAGCGGCGGCAGCGACGAAGGTGTTGACGAAGGCGAGAGCCGTCGTGCCATTGGCTTCGAGGTTCGAACCAGCGTTGAAACCAAACCAGCCAACCCACAAGAGGGAAGCGCCAATCATGGTCATGGTCAGAGAGTGCGGCGTCATGGCTTCGCGAGGATAGCCAACACGCTTGCCGAGCATCAGGGCGCCAACAAGACCAGCAATACCGGCGTTGATGTGAACGACAGTGCCGCCGGCGAAGTCGAGAGCACCCCACTTGAAGACGAGACCGGCATCAGCCTTGACCTCTTCGAGCTTGGCAGCAGCCACAGTCTTGGCAGCTTCATCCGCCGCTTCAGCCACAGCCTTGGCCGCATCGCCGATGGCATCCGGGCCGCCCCAGTACCAAACCATGTGGGCGATCGGGAAGTAGATCACGGTGACCCAGAGAACGATGAAGACCAACAATGCTGAAAACTTGATGCGTTCAGCAAAAGCACCGACGATCAGCGCAGGCGTAATGCAAGCGAAGGTCATCTGGAATGCCATGTAAATATATTCAGGAATGACAACGCCATTCGAGAATGTGGCCACATTCGAGTCAGGTGTTACGCCCAACAAGAATGCCTTGGACAGGCCACCAACGTAATCGTTCAGGCTGCCGCCGCTGGTGAAGGCCAGCGAATAGCCATAAGTGACCCAGAGGATCGAGACGAGCGAAACGATCATGAACACTTGGCTGAGCACCGAGAGCATGTTCTTCGAGCGGACGAGACCGCCGTAGAACAGAGCAAGGCCAGGAATTGACATCATCAGGACCAGAAGAGTCGCGACAATCATCCAGGCGGTGTCGCCTTTGTTGGGAACCGGCGCAGCCGGGGTTTGAGCGAGTGCGACGCTGGCGGATACTGCCAGCGACGTCAGTCCGGCGCCTAGCGCAAGACCCGCTGATTTTATCATTGAGAGGGATTTCATTTCGTTCTCCTGAGGAATGAAGGGGACGTCAGAGGGCGTCCGTGTCCTTCTCGCCGGTGCGGATCCGGATGGCTTGTTCGAGCGAGCTGACGAAGATTTTGCCGTCGCCGATTTGGCCAGTGCGAGCAGCTGAGACGATGGCTTCAACGACGCGATCAACGAGATCGCTCGCAATGGCCACTTCGATTTTCAGCTTGGGTAGAAAGCTCACGGCGTATTCGGCGCCGCGGTAGATTTCGGTATGACCCTTCTGGCGGCCGTAGCCTTTCACCTCGGTCACTGTAAGGCCGTGGACGCCGACGGCGGTGAGCGCGTCGCGCACCTCGTCAAGCTTGAACGGCTTGATTATCGCCATCACAATTTTCATGTCGGTTTCCTTGCTTGGCCGTCGACCAGCGCCCCATCACGTGACGCCACTTGCCGGCTTGATCCTGGCCTAGGTGCAATCTGCCTCGAGAATGCTCCTTAGCTAGCGACTTTCAATTCAAGCGGCGTGCCAAGTGCGAATCGGGGATTCCAAGCCTGAATCACGCTTGGAATCGACTTGGCTGAAGAAATAAGGAAGGAAACCGCGCAGCCCTGATCAATTAATGTGCAGCATGCCGCGCCAATATGCACAAAATAGAAGCATGCAAATGCAGCATATGAGTCACATTGCCTTAGGCCTGATCAGGCCTTCTTGCATGACTGTGGCGATCAGATTGCCGGTTCGAGAGAAAAGGCTGCCGCGACAAAGCCCGCGCGCGCCTTGCGTGCTCATGGCTTCTTGGTCGTAGAGCATCCATTCGTCTGCACGGAACGGGCGATGGAACCAGATGGAGTGGTCGAGGCTTGCCACTTGCATTTTTCCATCAAAAACAGACCGGTCATGGGGCACCAGAGACGCATCCAGCAGCGTCATGTCTGACAGATAGGCGAGCACGGCCCTGTGAACCGCGGAATCGTCTGGCAGCTCTCCCTTGGCACGCATCCAGATTTTCTGTCGTGTCCGGCGGGGTGTGCCGGCCGCACGTGGGGCAAATCGGCTGGGGTCGACGAGGCGCAACTCGACGGGGCGATCCCGCTGCAAATAGCGTTGGACACCTTCCGGCAAGGCGCCACCTAGCGCGGCACCGAGTGCCTCGAGGCTCGGAAGTTCTTCCGGTGCGGGCAGGACGGGCATGTCAGGGGCGTAATCCAGTCCCTCTTCGGCAATATGAAAAGAGACCGTCATGATGAAAATAGTGCGCCCACCCTGCTTGGCCACGCAGCGTCGTGCGCCAAAGCTGCCCCCATCGCGCAGGCGCTCCACCTCGTACCGGATTGGCTGGGCAGGATCGCCTGGCAACAGAAAATAGCTATGTAATGAATGGGGCGAGCGCCCGAGCACCGTACGGCTGGCCGCAACCAGCGCCTGCGATACTACAAGACCACCAAAAACGCGCACCAGCCCACCCTGAGGACTGGTGCCAATAAAGACATCTGTTTCAACCTGTTCGAGGTCGAGCCGGGCAAGAAGATCAGACAAAGCCTGTGACATCAGACCACCTGAATCAATGTCGTGCTTGGCGTCAAGTTCAGATTGATCGGGCATGACCTGTAGCCCTCAAAGTGCTATCAAACTGAGAGAGCTTTAGGAGCGTCTGCGTGTACGACATTCTTGTTTCGGGCGGTGGCATATCTGGACTTTCGATGGCGCTTGCCCTGCGCGCAACCTTTGGCGAGGGCTTGAAGGTTGGCGTGGTCGATCCCGCTTTTGGAACACGTGAAACCAATGTGCGCGCATCGGCTCTTGCAGCGGGCTCGGTGAATTTGCTGTCGGCAATTGGCATATGGCCAGAGATTGCCGATCTGGCCGGCCCCATGCGTAGTCTCAAAGTGACGGATTCACGGCGCAACGATGCGGTGCGCCCGCTTTATCTACAATTTGATGAGCCGCTGGAGAGTGGCGAACCATTTTCTTACATGGTGCGCAATCGCGATGTGTTGCAAGCGCTCGAAAGGAAAG
>CANGRU010000208.1 GCA_947456315.1 Beijerinckiaceae bacterium
CGAAAATAATGCGCTCCTGGCCGGCCAGCGCAATGAAACGCTTGCCCTTGGCACGGCCGATCAGCGTGAGCCCGACTTGGCGCGCCAGTTCCACGCCCCATGCGGTGAAGCCGGAGCGTGACACAAGGATCGGAATGCCCATGCGCACCGTCTTGATGACCATTTCGGAGGTCAGGCGTCCGGTTGTGTAGAAAATCTTGTTTGCAGGGTCGATCTTTTCGCGAAACATCCAGCCGGCGATTTTATCAACCGCATTGTGGCGGCCGACATCTTCCATATAGCAAATGGGCTCGCCCTTTTCGCACAGGATGCAGCCGTGGATCGCACCTGCTGCCAGATAAAGGGAGGGTGTGGTGTTGATCTTGTGGGTCAGCTCATAGAGCCAGCTGGTGCGCAGTTCCGCTTGTGGCAGAACGGCATCTTCCACCGCTTCCATCAGATCGCCGAAGGCCGTGCCTTGGGCGCAGCCGGAGGTCAGTGTTTTCTTTTTCAGCTTCTGCTCGTAATTGGTGCCGCGTTCCGTGCGCACAACAACCACTTCGAGATCATCGTCATATTCGACCTCGGTGACGATATCGTCGGGCTTCAGCATGTTCTGGTTGAGCAGATAGCCGAGCGCCAGATATTCCGGGTAATCATTGATCGTCATCATGGTGACGATTTCTTGCGCATTGAGATAGAGCGTCAGCGCGCGTTCCACCGGCACACGAATGTCGACGGGCGCACCCGTCTGGTCAATGCCGCTCACCGCCTCTGTCAGGCGGGGATTGTCAGGCGCGGGGCGGATGAGAGCTTTTGTCATCGCGCCTCACTCGATGACAATGCGCGGTGCAGGCTTGGCAGCCTTGTCGAGCGAGGCCCAGACTTTCGCGGCAATGTCCTTGTAGATTTTCGCGTGATGCGAGTCGGGATCTGTGGCAACCACCGGCCGGCCTTCATCGGATGTTTCGCGGATATTCATATCGAGTGGAATCTCGCCCAGGAAAGGCACGCCGAGTTTTTCAGCTTCCGCCCGCGCGCCGCCATGGCCGAAGATCGGCGAGATATGCCCGCAATTGGGGCAGCAGAAGCTCGACATGTTCTCGATGACGCCGAGCAGCGGCACATCGACTTTCTGGAACATGGCAATGCCGCGGCGTGCATCAATCAAGGCGAGATCTTGCGGGGTGGAGACGATGACCGCGCCGGAGGTCGGTGTCTGTTGCGCAATGGTGAGTTGCGCATCACCCGTGCCCGGTGGCAGATCGACAACGAGCGCGTCCAGCTCGCCCCAAGCGACTTCGCGCAGCATTTGCGAAATGGCGGAGATGACCATGGGGCCGCGCCAGATCATCGCGGCATCATCATCAATCAGAAACCCGATCGACATGACTTTCACGCCATAGCGCTCCATCGGCTCCAGCATGCGCGGGCCAACCATGCGCGGCTTGCCACGCAGGCCAAACAGGCGCGGCTGTGAGGGGCCGTAAATATCAGCGTCGAGAATGCCGACTTTGAGTCCGAGGGCCGCAAGGCCCAGCGCAAGATTGCAAGAGGTGGTGGATTTGCCGACGCCACCTTTGCCCGATGCCACAGCAATAATGTGCTTCACGCCCGGCAGCGCTGCGGGCTTGGATGTCGCGCGCGGCTGCGGCGCAGTGGGTTTGCTCGGTGCCTTGTCGGCGGTGAGGCCGACGAGCGCTGTGGTGACACCCGGCAGCGCGCGGATTTTCGCTTCCGCTGCGGCGCGCACGGGTTCCATGCTTGCAGCTTCTTGCGCGTCAATGGCAATGGCGCAGATGACTTTGCCTGCATTGATGACAATGCCGGTAAGGCGGCCGGACGCGCTGAGCGATTTGCCATCCGGCAGTGAGACGCTTTCGAGGGCTTTGAGAATATCGGAATCTTGCAAGGCCAATGTATGTGCTCCTCACGATCCTGCCGGATCGCTGCCGTTCTTGTCGCGCGCGCGCAGATAATCTTCGGTGGTCATGATCGGCGGGCGCTGGGGTGCGCCATGCGGGTCAAAACTTTCATTCATCACGGTCTCGACGCGGCAATTGTCACACATGCGCATGACATCGATGCGCTTGGCATTGGGGCCTGAGAACATCCAGTGTTTGTCAGCGAGTTTGGCAATGATGCGATCAATCGTGCTCTTGGTGCCGAAGGCCGTGCCGCAGGAAATGCAATGGAAGGGTTCTTCTTCCTTCATCACGCGCGCGGGCGCGGCCCAAGCCTCGAAGTCGAGGCGCGGTGCGAGTGCGATGACTTTTTCAGGGCAAGTGGCTTCGCACAATCCGCATTGCACGCAGATGCTTTCCGTGAATTTCAGCATCGGCTTGTCGGGATTGTCCGACAAAGCGCCTGTCGGACAGGCAGTGACGCAGGAATGGCAGAGCGTGCAGCCATCGATGTTGATATCGAGCCCGCCAAAGGGTGCGCCGCGCTCCAGAGCCACAACGGCAACAGGTGCGGGGCTAGCGAGATGTAATTCGCGGAAAGCGGTTTCCATGACGGAGCGCTTGGTGCCACGCGGCTCGAAGCTGGCGGGCTTGGGTGATGCTGTGCCCGGCTTTTGCGCGATGAGCGCTGCGTGCAGCTGATCGGGATCGTCGGTCTCGATGAGCTGGATGAGAGCGTCGCCAAAGCCGAGCCCCGCGATGATCTTGGCTGATGTGTCGATCACGCCTTTCAGGCCAGACAGATCATGCTTGGGCTTTTGATGCGCCAGCAGCGCCACGCCCGTTGCGCCAAAGGCGAAGGCGGCGGCGAAAACATCATAGGAGAGCTGCGTGATTTCATTGACGCGCAGCGGCAGGACGTGAGCGGGCAGCCCGTCACCAAAACGCGCCAGCGCATCGATCATCGGCTCGCCATGTTCGCCGTCATGCAGAAGCACGATCGCGTTTGCGCCGCCTGCCGCGCGATAGGCGCGCAGCAGCGCGCGCAAGCGGCGCTCGACCGCATCTGCCGAGGGCAGTGCGTAAGAGGCGGCACCCGTCGGGCAGACGGAGGCGCAAGCGCCGCAGCCGGCACAGATGTTTTCATCAATGGCGACATGGTCGCCATTGGGCGTGATGGCGCCGGTCGGGCACAGATCAAGGCAGCGCGTGCAACCTGAGATTTTCGAGCGCGAATGGGCGCAGAGATTTTCGGTGAAATTGACAAAGCGCGGCTTGTCGAAAGTGCCGACCATTGTGGCGGCTTTGGCAATCGCGCGCTCGACCGCTGCGCCATCGCGCGGATCAGCGCGCAAATAGCCGTCGCGCAATTCGGAGGCGGGAAACAGCGGCGCATAGCCGGTGAGGTCGAGGATGACATCGCAATGCGAGGTCGCGCCATTGGCGGGTGCGCCAAAGATCAAACGCTCACGCGACGAGGGCGAGGCGAGGGCTGTTTCATCAATGGTGAGTTCGAAAGCGCCCAGATGCCCCTTGGCATTACGCACATGTCCCTTCACCACGGGAAAATCGCGCAGGCGCGGCGGAGTCACATCGCCGGGGCGCGACAGCATGACGGTGACATCCATCGTGTCAGCCAAGCGGCGCCCTGCCTCGATGGCGATATCATCGCGACCATAAATGAGGATCACGCCCTCCGATTGCATGGAGACGAGCGAGACGGGCGGCATGTCTTCGCGGGCTGCCGCAATGAGCGCTGCCATTTTGGGGCCGGCAAGAGCGGCCTCTTTCGACCAGCCGGCGGTCTCGCGGATGTTGACGAAGGTGAGGGGGCCGGTTGCGCCCATATCCTCGGCGACTTCGGCAAAGAGCGGGCTTTCCTGCGTGCAGGCAATGGTGAGCGGCGCATTTGTGCCGAGCGCGGCCTTCACCAGATCAAGCTGCGCGCCGCAAAGCTGGTCGGCGCGGGTGTGGGCACCGCAGGATTTCTCCAGCGCCACGCCATCCAGCGGCATGGTTTTTTCGCAGGAACAGACGAAAAGCCGGTTTTCGGCGGTCATTCAGGTCAACTCCGGGGCCGGAACAGGCTCTCACCCGCTAGATAGACCCTGCCCGAGCCCTTTGACATGGGGAAGGGGCAGGGTTTCGGGAATTTTTCCGTGAAGTCTTGACTTTAGGAGTATAGTCCTATACGCTACAGGTTCATTCGGTCAGGCACGTTTGTTCCGGGCGTCATTGCGAGCGGAGCGAAGCAATCCAGACGCAGCGCTTCGGCCGCTGGATTGCTTCGTCGCGTC
>CANGRU010000209.1 GCA_947456315.1 Beijerinckiaceae bacterium
AAACTGACCCTTGATCAATTGGTGCAGCTTGGCTCGATTGATGAAGCGGGTGCGGAGCTTCTCAAGGTGATTGGTCGCATCCGCTGCAATCTTGTGATTTCCGGTGGCACGGGCTCGGGCAAGACCACGCTTCTCAATTGCATGACCAATTATATTGATCATGACGAGCGCATCATCACCTGCGAAGACGCAGCTGAATTGCAATTGCAGCAACCCCATGTCGTGCGGCTTGAAACCCGTCCACCCAGTCTGGAGGGCACAGGTTCGATCACCATGCGTGATCTCGTGCGCAATTGTCTGCGCATGCGCCCCGAGCGCATTATTGTTGGCGAAGTGCGCGGGCCTGAAGCCTTTGATCTCTTGCAGGCCATGAACACGGGCCATGATGGGTCGATGGGCACATTGCACGCCAATTCGCCGCGTGAAGCTTTGAGCCGCATCGAGAGCATGATCACCATGGGTGGATTTGCTTTGCCGGCGCGCACCATCCGCGAAATGATGGTTTCGTCCATCGATGTGGTCATTCAGGCAGCACGCCTGCGCGACGGGTCTCGTCATATCACCCATATCACCGAGGTTCTGGGGCTGGAGGGCGATGTCATCACCACGCAGGATCTCTATGTCTATGACGTCTTGGGTGAGGATGCGCAGGGCCGGTTGATGGGGCGTCATCGCTCGACAGGCATTGGCCGCCCGAGATTCTGGGATCGTGCGCGCTATTATAGTGAAGAACGTCGATTGGCCGCGGCGCTGGATGTGTCCGAGACCAGTCAGGCAACACCGCCTTCGGCAGGAGGCTGAGCCATGCACGCGCCGTCAACCGATGTCATTGTGACTTTGCTGGTTGTCTTGGCAATTGTCGCCATTTTCTTTGCAATGATTTATCCGCAATTTTCGGGCGATGCCAAAGCTGAAAAGCGCAAGGCCCGTTTTCTGAAAGTAGATGATCACAAAAAAGCAGGGGCGCGGCTTAATGATGCGGCCCAAAGACGCAAACAGATCATTGAAAGTTTGCAGGAGGTTGAAACGCGCGAGAAAAAAGCGCGGCGTCTGACGCTCGATCGGCGCATTGTGCAGGCCGGATTGCAAATGACCAAAGCGCAATTGTGCTCATGGTCAATCATTTCTGGAATCTGTTGTGCGCTGGTCTTGTTTATTTTTACAGACGACCCGCTGACTATTTTTGTCGGTTATGCGGTTGGCGGTTTTATGGCTCCTGCCTTTGTGCTGGGCTGGTTGCGCAAACGCCGGGGTACCCGTTTTCTGGAACATTTTGCATCTGCCATTGATGTGATCGTGCGCGGCGTGCGTGCAGGTCTGCCTTTGTCCGAATGTCTCGCTGTCGTCGCACGCGAATTGCCCGAGCCCGTAGCCACTGAATTCAGGCTGTTGCATGAAGCTCAATCAGTCGGTTTTACCATGGCGCAAGCCGTGGAGCGTTTGGCCGATCGGGTTCCTGTTCCTGAAGCGCGGTTTTTCGCCATTCTCATCACCATCCAGCAAGGCACCGGCGGCAATCTGTCGGAAGGATTGAGCAATTTGTCGACGGTGTTGCGTGACCGCAAAAAAATGCAGCAAAAAGTTCGCGCCATGTCGGCGGAAGCCAAAGCCTCGGCGGGTATTATCGGCGCATTGCCTTTTGCGATTTCCGGCATCGTTTATCTCACCAGTCCCGGCTATATGGATATTTTTTTCACCACATCGCAGGGACAAATCATGCTCGCCTTCTGCGCCGTCTGGATGACAATCGGGATTGTCGTCATGAAGCGCATGATCAGTTTCGATATCTAGCGCCATGACCCTCTTGCAGCTTTTCAAATCCCCCGATTTCCAATTGCAGGTTTTGGCTGTGCTCTGTGCCGTGGCGGTGATCCTTGCTTTGGTCGCGCCTTATCTCGCCCCCGATCCTTTACAGCGGCGGATGAAATCGGTTGCCTTGGAGCGTGAGCGTATCCGTCTCAGAGAGCGCGAGAAACTCGGCAGCAGTCCAAGAGCAGGCTTGCGAATGGAAGAAAAGCCATTCGTGCGCGACATTGTGAAAATGTTTCGCATGAGCGAATGGCTCGGGATTGAAAATGCACCCGCAAAATTAGCGGCAGCCGGCTTTCGTGGAGTAGCGGCTGAGACAACCTTCATCTTTTTTCGTGCCGTTGCGCCCATAGCGCTTTTTTTGATTGGTGTTTTTTATCTCTTTGTCATTGACGATATGGGCTATTCACAATTGACGCGCATCGCAGCCTTGATCGGCTTGCTGTATATCGGCATCAAAACGCCGGAAATGTATCTTGATAAAGTCACAGCGGGTCGGCGTGAATCGATCCGGCGTGCTTTTCCAGACGCGCTTGATCTTTTATTGATCTGTGTGGAATCCGGTATTTCTATCGAGACGGCGTTCCGGCGTGTGTCGGAAGAAATTGGTCGCCAGTCTGTCGCCTTGGCCGAAGAATTCGTGCTGACGACAGCCGAATTATCGTTCCTGCCGGATCGTCGGCAGGCCTATGAAAATCTGAGCCGCCGTGTGGATGTGGATTCTGTGCGCCAGATTGTGACGGTGCTCAATCAGGCCGATCGCTATGGTACGCCTTTGGCGAGTGCCTTGCGCATTGTCGCGCAGGAAAGCCGCACCATGCGCATGGCTGAAGCAGAGCGCAAAGCTGCGTCTTTGCCACCCAAACTCACTGTGCCCATGATTCTTTTCTTTCTGCCCGTTTTGTTCGTCGTCATTCTGGGGCCCGCTATTTCACTGGCTGCCAAGAATTTTTTCTAGATGCCTTGGCGCAAATCAAGTGCTGCGGCTTTGGTCGACGGGTTTTGCGGCTTGGTAGCCGTGCGCGCCGCTGGAGTGGGTGGGTTTTTGCTCACGATGACACGGGGTGCAGCCGGGGGCGTAGACGTGGCTTGATGGTTCATCCCGCGCAGTTCCTGCACAAACTTCAGATTTTGTCGCACGCGTTCATCAGCGCCCGCCATCTCTGCCGCACGCCGCGAGATGTTTTCGGCGCGCTCAAGGTCTTTTGACAAAGCGTAGGATAGGCCGAGGTTGGACAGGACTGTGGCTTGTGTCGGGTCAATTTTGAGGGCTGCCTCATAATAGGCTTGCGCTTGCCGATGATCACCCAGCTGGTCTGCCACAAAGCCCTGTGCCGAGAGGATCGACCAATTGGGCCGCTCGGGTGTGTGGGCACGCGAGAGCACATCGGCGGCTTCGCTGAAGCGACCTGCATCGGCCAGAGCTTTTCCGTAAGCGCCGAGCACTTCGAGATCATCAGGATTGCGCGCTGCCTCGCGCTGCAAGACCGAGACCGCCTGTGCGCTTTGTTGCAAGCGGCGCAAAGTGGCGGCATAGGCGAGCACCGCGTTGCGATCTTCGGCATTGGCATCATAGCGGCGGCCAAGCTCTTCGGCTTGGCGGCGTAGCATTGCTTCATCTGCGGGCAGGGCCGCCATTTTTTGCGGATCTGTCGTGCTGGCCAAGGCCCATGGCTGTTCGAGCGTCTTGCATCCGGCCAGCGGAGCGGTGACGATAAGGGCGAGACAGAGTGTGCGTCGAAGGGATGCCGAAGAGGCCATGGCAAAAATCCCGCCTGAAATGATTAAAACAATGAAACCATCATAGAAAATTAACCCTAATGATTTCTTAAAATAGGCTGCAACGCCCAAGGAATATGAGACATGCTGCTGATCGTCGAGCGCCCGCAAACGCCCCTCACGCCCATTCGCTGCGTCAGCAAATCGACGTGGCCTGTTGTCGAGCAAGAGCTGGCAGCATCCGCGCGCGCTTTCGCCAAGGCGAGCGGCTTTGAGCCCAAGAGCGGCCGTCATTGTCTGTTGCCTGATGCGCAAGGCGGCCTCGGTGCCGTGCTGCTGGGCGTGGATGAGGCGGGTGCGGCCAAGGCTGATACATTCATGCCCGGAAAATTGGCGACGCTGCTCCCGGCGGGCGATTACGAATTTATCGACCTACCCGGTGGTGTGAGCGGCGCTGAGCTTGCCGCTTTGTCCTGGTGCCTGTCGGCTTATCGCTTCACACGTTACAAGAAAAACGAGTCACCCCAGCCGCGCCTTGTCTGTCCGGCAGGTGTGGATGCTGCCCGCATCCAGCGCATGGTGGATGGCATCACGCTGGCGCGCGATCTGGTCAACACGCCGCCCAATGAAATGTCGCCGCAAG
>CANGRU010000210.1 GCA_947456315.1 Beijerinckiaceae bacterium
ACGAGGCCCGCACGCGCCAGCATTTTGCGGGCGAGAAGCGCGTAAGCCGTATCGGGTGAATCCACCACCAAGCTGCGGCCCTTGAGATCGTTGAGTGTCGCGATCTCGGGTTGGACGATGAAATCATTCATGCCCGCTTCGCCACCCATGGCAATGATGACATCATGTCCTGCGGTGATGAGTGCCAGCCCATTGTCGAGCGCTGATTGCACAAGATCGATGCGGCCTTCGGCCAGACCCGCACGCTGGGCTTTTGAACTCTCGGTCCAGTCAATCGAAACGTCGAGCCCGCGTTGTGTGAAAAGGCCACGCGTTTGCGCAAGCCAAAGGGGCAGGGCTTTCGCATTGGGAAAAGCCGAGACGCGCAACTGTGTCATTTCTTGCCACCCAGAAAATCCTGCTTCCAGCGCGCATAATCTTGCTTGCGGGTCAGGCGGTCCATCATGGCGGCTTCGTCTGCGGGGGCGGGGCCCAGCGTGCCGTTGCGTGTGGCGCGCAAGGTTTCATAGGTCGCTGTCACACTGGCCGCATGCGGGCGATGACCCGTGATGACCGCGCGCACACCGAGCGCTGCCAGCATATCGGCATCGCGCAGCTTGTCAGGGATTGCGCCCAGCAACAGAGGTAGCTTGCAGGCCTTGGCGCAGGCTTCAATCTCGTCTTGTGTCTTCAAGCCTGACAGGAAGATCGCATCAACGCCCGTCTCCTGATAAGCGGCGATGCGTGCCAGTGCATCCTCAAGGCCGCTGGAGCCGACAGCGCCGCTGCGCCCGATGATGACAAAGTCAGGATCAGTGCGCGCGGCAAGTGCGGCTTTCAATTTGCCGATACCTTCGTCGATCGACAAAGGCTGACCGCTCTTTTTGGCGAACGGGTCGGGCAGTTCCGTATCTTCAATCGTCAGACCCGACAGGCCTGCGGCTTCCAGCTCTTGCACGCTGCGCATGACAGAGAGCGCATTGCCAAAGCCGTGGTCAGCATCCAGAAAAAACGGCGCAGAGGTGGCGCGCGCAATGCGCCGTGTCTGCTCGGCCAGTTCGGACAGCGTGATAATGACAAGATCAGGCGCGCCCAGAATGACCAGCGAGGCGACAGAGCCCGCCATGAACAGACATTCATAGCCGATCTCTTCAGCGGCCCGTGCCGACAAAGGGTCATAGATGGAGGCCGGGAAAAGGCAGGCCTCGCCTCTCAGCAACGCGCGAAGCGCGCGGCGCTTGTCATGGGCCTTCATGTGCGCGGATCTTTCAGCGGCGGGTTCGGCTTGATGTTCATGCGCTTTTGCTCTTCGGGCGTGAAATCATCATCCGAGCGAAGTCCTGCGCGGCGGATGCCTTCAATGGCGCAGATGTCGTCGACTTCGTTGACGTCACCTGTGACGCCAATCGCACCGATGACATGGCCATCAGCGCCACGAATGATCTGGCCACCGGCTTCGAGGAAAATCGGGCCGTCGGCAATCTCGCGCAGCGTTTCCATGAACAGCGGTTTCTCGCGTGACTTTTGCAGCACGTTGCGCGAGGTGCGATGCAGGGCCAAAGCGCCGAAGGCTTTGCCGCGGGCAATTTCAAACCGCATGATGGACGCACCATCCTGTTTCAGAAAGGCCTTCACGCGACCGCCATTGTCGAGCACGCAAGCAGCCAGAGCGTAAGCTTCCATTTCGGCAGCCCGTTCGAATGTTTTCAGAATGACGGCTAGGGCCTCGTCCATGGTGATGCTGCGCATCTGCTTGTCTCCTCACGCGGGGCCGTGGTTCCGGCCATTTCATTGCTCTGGTGCCTTGATTAACCTGTTTTATCCCTCTGGCAAAGGAAGCTGGCCGGTTGCGCCCAAGAGCGCACATCTATATCCAGAGTTTGACGAGGCGCGCGTCCGCAGAAGGGGCGCCGGGGAGGCTCTCACGGAACCGCGCGCCCGCTAAAGAGGCGACCATGCGCGACCATTTTTCCGTTCCTTGTCTTGTCATGCGCGGCGGCACATCCAAAGGCCCATATTTTCGCGCTGAAGATCTGCCGACCGACATTGCAGCCCGAGACCGTATTTTGCTGAAAGCCATGGGCTCGCCCGATGCGCGCCAGATCGATGGTCTGGGTGGCGCTGATACGCTGACATCCAAAGTCGCAATTGTCTCCAAGTCGACGCGCCCGGGTGTGGATGTCGACTATCTGTTCTGTCAGGTCGATATCAACAAGCCGGTCGTCGACACGGGCCCTTCGTGCGGCAATATGTTGTCGGGCGTGGCGCCGTTTGCTCTGGAAATGGGCATGGTGCCGATGCAGGACGGTGAAACCGCCGTTGTGATTTATGACGTGAACACGTCGAGCAAGATCGAAGCGGTCATCCAGACACCGGGCAAGCGCGTCAATTACAAGGGCGATGCGGCCATTGATGGTGTGCCGGGCACAGCCGCTCCCGTCATTCTCAATTTCATGGATATTGTGGGCGTGAAGAGCGGCAAAATGTTGCCGACCGGCAATGTCGTCGACAAAATTCAGGGCGTCGATGTGTCCTGTTTCGATGTCGCCATGCCGATGATTTTCATGCGTGCGCGCGATCTGGGTCTTGAGGGCACGGAAGGCCGCAAGGAGATCGATGGCAACAAGGAGTTGCTGGCGCGCATCGAGAGCATCCGTCTGGAAGCGGGTCGCCTGATGGGCTTTGGCGATGTCACCGACAGTGTGATCCCGAAAGTGGGTCTCTTGTCCGAGCCGCGCGGCACAGGTGCGATCACCTCACGCTATCTGACGCCACACGCTCTGCATGCGGCCCATGCGGTGACGGGCGCTTGCTGCGTGGCCACCGCCTGCGCTGTGAAGGGCTCGATTGCGCATGAATTCGCGCGCATGCCCGAAGGCAATCCGCGCACGGTGTGGATCGAACATCCCACCGGCATGGTCGATGTGCGTCTGGAGACAACAGGTGAGGGCGCTGATCTGCAAGTCGTGCGCGCCGGCATCCTGCGCACCTGCCGCCCGATCATGAAGGGCGAAGTCTTTATTCCGGAGGCTTGAGCCTCGTCATTGCGAGCATAGCGAAGCAATCCAGAAAGGCCTCACATGTGGCTTCTGGATTGCTTCGTCGCTTTGCTCCTCGCAATGACGATCAGAGCGGCTTGCCGCGCACATCTTCGGCGCGTTCGATTTTCACCAGCACAGCCACGCCAGTATCTGCGCCGACATGTGTCTGTTCGCGCGGTGTGAGACGCGCAAACACGGCTTCATGAATGGGGCCGCTCTCATGCAATTCCACTGTGCCGTAGAAGCGCAAGAAGCCTGACTCCAGAATGCCGGCGCGTTGGGCTGCAAAATTGGCATACATTACGCAGACGCGCTTATCCTTTTGCACATTGGCAAAAGCGGAGCGCTTGGAGCGTTCCCAATAGGCCAGATGATTGTCATCAAACACCAGCATCGAGCCTTTCGGGCTGATGTTGGGGCCGTGCTCGCCTTCGGTTGCGACCATGCAGGGATAGCCGTCATCCCAGGCATTGTAGATGAGCTTGCGGATTGTTTCGCTGATCGCCATGTCTCAATCCACCTTGATATCGAGCGCTTCGACGCGCTTTTTCCACTCGGAATATTCTTTAGCCATGAAGGCTTCCGAATTTTTGACATCGCCATACATCGGATCGAAGCCAATGGCGCGCAGTTTTTCGGTCATTTCTGGTTCGCGCACAATGTCGTCGATCAGCTTGTTATAGGCGGTGATGATGGCATCAGGCGTGCCCGGTGCGGCAAAGAAGCCGACCCATGACAGCGAGGTGAAGCCGGGGTAACCGATTTCTGCAAAGGTCGGCACATTCTTCACAACCGGATTGCGCTGTTCGGAAGCAATGGCGAGGCCGCGGATGTCGCCATTGGCGACTTGCGCCGCAAAGCCCGAGAGAGAGGAAACCACCATCGGTACATGGCCGCCCATCAAAGCATTGGTGGCATCGGGGCCGCCACGGAAGGGCACATGTTTCGGGTTGGCCTTCATGATGAACTTGATGAAATATTCACCCGCAATATGCGAGCCGGTGCCAATGCCCGCGGTTGCGAAAATCACTTCGCGATCGGGTTGCTTGGCGACAAATTCTGCGAGGTCTTTGGATGTATCCGTCTTGGTGATGGCAAAGACTTCCGGCGTCGTCACGACCACGGCGATGGGCTTCAGC
>CANGRU010000211.1 GCA_947456315.1 Beijerinckiaceae bacterium
ACATTATCTCGGTCAATTGTCCGCATACGCCAGCGACCTATCATCTGCTTTCGGCACGCCGCCTGAAGATGCTGCAGCCACATGCGATCATCGTGAATACGGCGCGCGGCGAAATCATCGATGAAAATGCCCTGGCGCGGATGCTCGAGGCCAATGAAATCTCCGGAGCGGGCCTCGACGTGTTCGAACATGAGCCCGCTGTCTCGCCCAAGCTGATCAAGCTTGTGAAGGCTGGCAAGGTGACGTTGTTGCCACATATGGGTTCAGCCACCCATGAGGGCCGCATCGATATGGGCGAGAAGGTCATCATCAATGTGAAGACCTTCCTCGACGGGCACCGCCCGCCGGACCGCGTTCTTCCCAGCATGCTCTGAAGCCTCTGATTTAAAGGCTCCTTCAGTCACGCAGATCAGGCTCTTGAACGGCCCCGCGGCATCCCCATATGCTTGTGTGTGGATGCCGTAAGGGTCCGTTCTCCCGAAGTGCCTGAAGGGCTTCGTCATGACCAGATTGCCAAATTTGAATTCGCCGTTTCTCTTGGGGTTCGATGATATTGAGCGTGCGCTGGATCGCGTCACGCGTGCCACATCGGACGGCTACCCGCCCTACAATATCGAGCGCCTGCGCGGCACTGAAACCGAGCCCGAGCGTTTGCGCATCACGCTGGCTGTTGCGGGTTTTACATCCGAAGAACTCGACGTCACGCTGGAAGAGCGCCAGCTCCTCATTCGTGGTCGCCAGATAGATGATGGCGAGCGCGAATATCTGCATCGCGGCATTGCCGCGCGCCAATTCCAGCGCGCGTTTTTGCTGGCAGAGGGCATGGAGGTGCTGGGCGCGGATTTGAAAAACGGGTTGCTCTGCGTGGATCTCGCGCGGCCCCAGCCCGAACGCACCGTCAAGAAAATTGGAATTTCCGTGAAGGACTGAAGGTCTTCACGCGAAACAGCGGGTCTCTTGCAGACCGCAAAAGGAGCCTGACATGATTGCCGATAACAAAAAAACCGAATTAGAAATTGTGACACTGACACCGGAGCAATTTGCTCATCTGGGTGATGGCGCTGTTGCTTATGTGAAGCCCATGCTTTCAGAAGATGTGATGCGGCTGTTTCCGCAAGCACCCAAGATCGAGCCCGGCTTGCAATTGTTTGCTTTGCTCAGCGCGACTGGCACACCACTGGTTGTGACGGATACGCGCGCTGCAGCTGTGGCCAATGCATGGGAACATGATTTGCAGACGGTCAGCCTGCACTGATCAGCCGCCGAACAGGCGCTCGAAAAGCCCGCGCTCGCGCGCATTCTTGTCGCGCGGCGCAATCAAATCACCAATGGGATCGGGCCTTGCGCCGGCAAGATCACCAGGTGGAAGCATGACTGCAGGATCATTTTTGTTCATGTATCCCGGCAGCGGTGAAGGCGGCACATCTTTGAGCGCGGCTTTCATGTAGCGGCTCCAGACATTCACGGGCAAATTGCCGCCGGACACGCGTTTTGTCGGCGAATTGTCATCATTGCCGAGCCACACACCCGTGATCAGCTGGCTGGTGTAGCCAACAAACCAGCCATCACGATAATCCTGCGACGTGCCGGTTTTTCCTGCAGCCTGCCAGCCGGGAAGTTCGGCATGTTTGGCTGTGCCAATGAGCAATGTTTCCTGCATCATGGCATTCATCATGGCCACATGTTGCGGCTCGATGACGCGACCAAAGCTCACGCCCTTGCGTTGATAAAGCAGCGTTCCATCGCCCTTTTTGACGCGTGTGATGATATGCGGCTGCACGCGAATGCCGCCATTGGCGAAAGGCGCATAAGCCGAGACAAGTTCAAGGGGTGACACTTCCGATGTGCCCAGCGCAATCGATGCATTGACCTGAAGATCCGAGACAATGCCAAGACGATGCGCCGTGTCAGCAACTGTCTTGGCACCCACTTCAAGGCCTAAGCGCACAGCCACCGTATTGAGCGACATAGCCAGTGCGCGCGTCAGTGTAACAGCGCCTTGATATTCATTGGTTGAATTTTCAGGCTGCCAGCCGCGCACATTGATGGGTGCATCATCGCGGACAGTTTCAGGCGTCAGACCCTTTTCCAAAGCCGACAAATAAACAAACGGTTTGAACGATGAGCCAGGTTGGCGTTTGGCCGAAACCGCGCGGTTGAATTGGCTTTCCTGATAATTGCGCCCGCCAATCAGCGCCTTGATCTGCCCATTGGGATCAAGCGAGACAAGCGCGCCTTGTGTGACATTGAAACGCTTGCCGGATTTTTCGAGCTCTTCTGTCAGAGCCTTTTCGGCCATGGCCTGTTTTTCAAGGCTGATGGTTGTCGAGATCACGAGATCCGTGTCGATGACGCCGACGATTTCTTCCAGCACATCCATCACATAATCGGCGGCATAATTGATCGAGCCGGCATTGTCGCGTGACACGCCCGCAGGATTGGCAAGAGCCATTTTCGCCATGGTCTCGGTGATGTGGCCTTCTTGCTGCATGGCGCTGATGACTTGCGCGGCGCGCTCAGTGGCGGCTGCCGGATTGCGCGTGGGCGCCAGTTTGGTCGGCGCTTTCATCAGGCCTGCCAGCATGGCGGCTTCCTGCAAACTGGCTTGCGCTGCGCCATGGCCAAAGTAGCGGCGCGTGGCGGCTTCCACGCCATAAGCGCCTGCGCCAAAATAAACGCGGTTCAGATAGAGCTCGAGGATCTCGTCTTTCGAAAATTTCTGTTCCAGCCAAAGAGCGAGAATGGCTTCCTGCACTTTGCGCGACATGGTGCGCTCTTGGGTCAGGAAGAGATTTTTGGCGAGCTGCTGGGTCAGCGTGGAGCCGCCCTGCATATTGCCGCGGCCCGAGACATTGCGCAGGATGGCGCGGGTGATGCCGACCGGATCAATGCCCCAATGGCTGTAGAAGCGCCGATCCTCGATCGCGATAAAGGCTTTGGGCACATAGGCCGGCAGATCGGCCAGCCGCACTTCGGCGCCGCCCGTATCGCCACGATTGGCGAGGAGCCGGCCGTCTTCGCTCATAATCGCAATATTGGGCGGGCGCTTGGGAACGGCGAGTTTGTCGATGGGGGGCAAAAGGGTTGCCTGCCAGGCAATGACACCTGCCACGACAATAAAGCCCCAGACCGCAGCTACACTGCCCCAGTAAAACAGCCAGCCGAAGAATGACCGGCGCTTTTTGCGTGGGCGTCCCGGGCCTTTGCGGGGGCTTGGCTCGTCTTCCGCCTCGTCCTCGTAGCGGATGCGGCGCGCCGGGCCTTTTTTGGACCCGCCGATTCGGTCATCGGGCATGGCGCGCAGGCCCTCGTCGCCATCCTCGTCTGGATCGCTGGAAAAGCGGGGTTCGCGCCGTTTGGATGCCATGGGCCTTGAGAAAAAAAGCGGAAAAATCGACCTGCGTGGAGCGACCGTTGAAATCATCCTGCAGCCTGTGCGCTTAAGGCCCGGTTAAGCCAGAAATTTGGGGACTTTCCGGCCTGTTTCGCCTTCCGGGGGCAGCTGGCGCTTGCTCTTGGTTCCGCACCGCGTCAAAGTCGCGGCCCCGGCGATTTGCGCCGCGGCTTTGACGTGTTTTTTTGAGGATGGATCAGGCCCTATGAAAGTCACTCTCGAAAGAGCGGCGCTTCTCAAGTCGCTGGGCCATGTGCACCGTGTCGTTGAACGCCGTAACACAATCCCGATCCTCGCCAACGTTCTGCTTCAGGCGGACAATGGCAAGCTGGTTCTGAAGGCCACCGACCTTGATCTCGAAGTGACCGAAACGGTTGCCGCCGATATCGGTCAGGCAGGTGCGACCACGCTCCCCGCCCATGTGCTCTACGACATCGTCCGCAAGTTGCCGGACGGCGCGCAGGTCTCACTGGAGATGACGGGTGAGGCTGGCCAGCTCCTGCTGCGCTCGGGCCGTTCGCGCTTCAATCTGCAATCCTTGCCCGAAAGCGATTTCCCCGATCTCAATGCGGGCGATCTGTCGCATCGCTTCTCGCTGCCGGCGGGTGATCTGAAAAAGCTGATCGAAAAGACGCAATTTGCGATTTCGACCGAAGAGACGCGCTATTATCTCAACGGTATTTACCTGCACACGATCGATGTTATGGGCCATTCGATGTTGCGCGCAGTGGCGACTGACGGCCATCGCTTGGCCCGCGT
>CANGRU010000212.1 GCA_947456315.1 Beijerinckiaceae bacterium
CCAGGCCACGGGCCTTGCCTTCGTGCGCGGCGAACATCGCCATCGGGTCGTCATCGGCAAGGACACGCGGCTGTCTGGCTATATGATCGAATATGCGCTGGTCAGCGGCTTTACCTCTGTGGGCATGGACGTCTTGCTTCTGGGGCCTGTGCCCACGCCTGCGGTGGCCATGCTGACGCGCTCCATGCGCGCCGATCTTGGTGTGATGATCTCGGCCTCGCATAATCCTTTTGCGGATAATGGCATCAAATTGTTCGGTCCCGACGGTTACAAATTGTCGGATGATGTCGAGAGCCACATCGAAGAGCTGATCGATACCGATCTCAGTCCGCGTCTGGCGGAATCGCGCGCGCTGGGTCGCGCCAAACGCCTGGATGACGTGCGGGCCCGCTATGTCGAATTTGCCAAGCGCACTTTGCCGCGCAACCTCTCGCTCGAAGGCCTTCGCATTGTCATCGATTGTGCCAATGGTGCCGCTTACAAAGCGGCGCCCGAGGCTTTGTGGGAGTTGGGGGCAGAGGTGATTGCCATCGGCGTCGAGCCCGATGGATTCAATATCAACCATGAAGTGGGCTCCACAGCACCCGCCCGCCTGATTGAAAAGGTCCGCGAAATGCGGGCAGATATTGGCATTGCGCTGGATGGCGATGCGGATCGTTTGCTCATTGTCGATGAGCACGGGCATCTGGTGGATGGCGACCAGCTGATGGCGGTGATTGCTGAAAGCTGGCAGCAGGACGGGCTTTTGTCCAAGCCCGGCATTGTTGCGACCGTCATGTCCAATCTCGGCCTTGAGCGATATCTGGAAAGCATCGGCTTGTCGTTGGTGCGCACCTCCGTTGGTGACCGCTATGTGCTCGAACGCATGCGTGAAGACGGGTACAATGTTGGCGGTGAGCAATCAGGCCATATCATTCTGTCCGATCATTCCACCACGGGTGACGGGCTGGTGGCCGCCTTGCAATTGCTCGCTGTGGTGAAGCGCCAGCAGCGTCCGGTGAGCGAGATTTGCCATCGCTTCGAGCCATTCCCGCAAATCCTGAAAAATGTGCGGTTTGATGGCGGCGCGCCGCTCGAAGATGCAAAGGTCAAAGCTGCCATCAAGGCCGCCGAAGCCTCGCTTGGCAAAAGCGGCCGTCTGGTCATTCGTGCCTCGGGAACCGAGCCGCTGATCCGTGTGATGGGCGAGGCGGAAGATCATGCCAAGGTCGAGGCCGCGGTTGATATGGTCTGTGAAGCTGTGCGCCGTGCCGTTCCAGCAGAAGCCGAGTAGGCCCGTTCTGACTTGACCTTGTGAGCCTGCGCGCCTAGCACGAGCCGAAGTGCTTTCAGGGTGAGCAAAAATGGCAGCGATTGAGAAGCCGGCTGTGCGAACAGCCAACCCGAATTTTTCCTCCGGACCTTGCGCCAAGCGCCCCGGCTGGACGCCCGCGGCGCTCAGTGATGTTCCCCATGGCCGCTCGCATCGTGCGCCGATTGGCAAGGCCAAGCTGAAAGCCGCGATTGATCTGACACGCGAGATCCTCGGTGTTCCGGCTGACTATCGCATCGGCATTGTGCCGGCCTCCGACACGGGCGCGGTCGAAATGGCCATGTGGTCACTGCTTGGTGCACGCGGCGTCGACATGGTGGCGTGGGAAAGTTTTGGCGAGACCTGGGTCGCTGACGTTCTCAAACAGCTCAAGATCAAAGATACGCGCGTCATCAAGGCCGACTATGGCGTCTTGCCGGATTTGGCACAGATCGATTTCGATCGCGATGTTGTCTTCACCTGGAATGGCACAACATCGGGTGTGCGTGTGCCCAATGGCGATTTCATTCCCTCTGATCGCAAGGGTCTGACCATTTGCGATGCCACGTCAGCGGCTTTCGCGCAGCGCCTTGATTGGCCCAAGCTCGATGTTGTCACTTTCTCCTGGCAGAAGGTGCTGGGTGGCGAAGGTGCGCATGGCATGCTGATCTTGTCGCCGCGCGCCGTTGCGCGTCTGGAAAGCTATGAGCCAGCTTGGCCTATGCCGAAAATTTTCCGCCTGACCAATGGCGGCAAAATTATCGAAGGCATTTTTGTCGGCGATACCATCAACACGCCTTCCATGCTCTGCAATGAAGATTATCTCGATGCACTGCATTGGGCGAAATCGATTGGCGGGCTTGATGGCTTGATCGCGCGTGCGGATGCCAATCTCAAGACCATGGCTGATTGGGTCGCCAAAACGGACTGGGTCGATTTTCTAGCACGTGTACCGGAGACGCGTTCCAACACGAGCGTATGTCTGCGTATTGTTGATCCTGCGGTGACCGCTTTACCTGAAGCTAAGCAGGCAGCTGTCGCCAAAAAGATCGCCGCCCTCCTTGATCAGGAAGGCATTGCTTACGATATTGAATCGTATCGCGATGCACCTTCGGGCTTGCGTGTATGGTGCGGGGCGACCGTTGAGACAAGTGACGTGAAAGCGCTCACAGGCTGGCTCGATTGGGCCTTTGCAACGGCGAAGGAGCAGATATGACACAGCACGCTTCAGCAGCACGGATGTTTACTCGACTGTTTGGTTATTCAGCGCAGGTCGAGCGTTTGATACTGCTGGCGTGCTTTGGTTTGGTGCTTGCGGTGTCTGGTGCGCCGGATCGGGCGCAGGCGCAAACCGCAACCGTTTATTCGCAGCAGAAGATCGAAGCGCTTGTGGCGCCTGTCGCGCTTTATCCGGATGCTTTGTTGGCGCAGGTGTTCACAGCTGCGGCCTATCCCGGTGACATTGTGCGCGCCGCGCGTTGGCTCTCTGCAAATCCCCAAGCCGCAGAGCAGCAGAATTTTGCAGGTGGCGATGCCCAGAAATGGGACCCTTCCGTGAAAGCGCTGTTGCGCTTCCCGGCTGTGCTCGAAAAAATGAATGCCGATCTCGATTGGACAACCGAGCTGGGTGAGGCTTTCGTCAACCAGCCGCGTGATGTGGCTGCTGCTGTGCAGTCGTTGCGTGCGCAAGCGGCAACAGCTGGCGTCTTGCAGAGCAATGCGCAGCAAAAAATCCGCCGCGTGTATGAATTGGATCGCGAGATCATTTTCATCGAGCCTGTTCAGCCGGATCTCGTCTACGTGCCTTATTACGATCCGTTTCTGGTTTACAGACCAACGGTCGGGATCGGGCAGGCCGCATTGATCACCTTCGGTGCTGCTGTGATTCTCCGCAGCATCATCCAGCCGCGTGATCCCTGGAACTGGCACACGGGCGCCGTTTATCGGCCCTATTGGCCAGGCTATGGCGCGGCGCGTCCCAATGCCGTGGGCGTTCAGCCTTGGCGGCCTGATCCGACCCGCTATCGGTCTAATTCTGTGCCCCGTCCGGCATCGGTGCGCCCGCCTCAGGCGCCGTCCCGTTTGCAATCACAGCCTGTGCAGCGGCAACCTGTTCTGCGCGGTGGTCAGGTGCGTGCACCTTCCATCACGAGATCGCCGCCGGCAGCTGTCCAGCGACCCGCTCCCAGTCGCCCGTCAGTCACGCGCCCGTCTGTGAACCGTCCTTCTGCCTATCGTCCTTCGGTGAACCGCCCCGCCGCGCGGCCCAACACATATGCGCCGCCCCGCGCACCGACGCGGGCACCCGCGCAGGCCGCGCCATCAAGAGGCAAGCAGAAGCCGTCACCCTACAACCAGCACTGAAGAAGCGGCCGGATTTATTTCTTCACACCGAAGACTTCAGCCAAGGCGATGCCGCCGAGTGAGAGGCCGAGCCCTGCTGCGTGATAGAGCGCAAAGGGCTCGCCGAGCATGGTGACGGCGAGAATAGCGCCCAGCACCGGCACAAGATTGTAAAACAGGCTGGCGCGTCCCGGGCCAATGGCGGCCACGCCGCGGATGAAGAAAATCTGCGCCAGCAGCGAAGGAAAGACCACAATATAGCCGATGACAATCCAGCCGCGCAGCGTTGGCCATTGCGCGGCATGGTCGGCCATTTCCCAAGCCAGCAAGGGCAGTGATGCGATGGTCGCCACAATCGACAGGGCCGTGAAAAAAGCAAAAGCCGAAATGGCGGGGCGATTGCGCAGTGCCACTGTATAGCCCGCGTAAAAGATCGAGGCGCCCAGCATGGCAATGTCGCCGACATTGAGATCC
>CANGRU010000213.1 GCA_947456315.1 Beijerinckiaceae bacterium
AAGCGATCACCTCGGGATTCTGGTGGAACGGGCAAAAGACAATGCGGCTTTGGCATGCGCATTGTGCGAACGCCTGCCCCAGCGTGCCGAATGTTGGCCGCTGTTTCTGCACGCCACACGCCCGACACGCCTGATCATGATAGGCGCGGCACAGCGGCATCTGGGCTTTCAAGAGGCACACGCCTCACATGTTCTGGAGCCGGCCAGTCAGACAGCCCTGCGACGGCTGCAAGCGGCTGCACAAGAGCCACACAATACGCACGCAGCCGTGAGCGGAACTCTGGCGGATGTTCTGTCCTGCGCGCGTGAAACCGCGCGTGACATCACACAGGATGCAGGCGGCGAGCCGCTCGTGCTTGTGCTGCGCGCTCTGGGCGCAGACGCGCTCTTGGTGAAGGACATCGCGCAATCCCTCTACGCGGATGCGACGCAAGGCCAATTGATCTGGCGTCAATCACTGGCAGCCAGCGTGCCCGCCCGTGTCGCGCAAGAGCTAGTTGCGGGCTTCACGGGCGTGCGCTTGATCACACACCACCAGCCTCTCCAAGAAAATCTGCAAGAAACACTGCAAGATCAGGCCATCGCAGTTGCGCAACCCGTGGCGCAGCACCGACCGGATGACACCAGCGCGCAGGCGTTAACTGCTTAGCTCATCTCGGCAAGGTCGAGAAACGAGCGGCCTTTGGCATCTTCCACTTCGATCAACCACAGATCAGGGTCAAACGAGATTTCTTTCTTGATCCGCGCTTCCGTGTCAGCGCTGTCGATCCATTCATCCTTGTGCAGCCGCATCCACAGCCGATCGATCCCGTCACGTCCGGCCAATTCGGTTTGCGGAGCGGGTCCATACAAAGCGGCGCGCCCGTCGAGCCGGTCAACTTTGACAAAAATAGCGCCAGCCTCTGGGGAACCGCGACGGCGCAAGGCCGCAAAGGCTCCCTCCACACCGCAGCGACGCAAATAGGCAGCAACAAAAATATCGGCGCGCAAATGCATCAGGGAATCGCAATGCCGCTTTTGGCACCCAGTTCACGCAACGTGCGCGGGTTCAATTCGCCTGTGACATTGAGTTTGCGCGATTGCTCGAACATTTGCAGCGCTTGGCGCGTGCCCGTACCCATCACCCCATCAGGGCGCACGCTATAGCCCAATTTCACAAGAGCTTTTTGCACAGCCAGCACGCGCAGATTGTCTTGCGGCTCATCCGGCATAGCGCCCAACAAAGCACCGATCTGATCTTTCGGCACAGCCGCCACGCGTGCAGGTGCAGCGGCAGGTGCCGAGACTGGTGCCAAGACTGGTGCGGGAGCGGCTGCAACAGGGGCCGGCATTGGTGCGGGTGCAGCCTCGATCAATTTGGCAATGGTGGGTTGTGGCGCAGGGGCTTCGGCTTGACGAGGCGCCGAAGGCTGCACAGCAACGGCCTGCTGCACAGGGCGCGCTGTCACAGGTCCTGCAAAAATCGGGGCCGGATGACGCGCTGTCTGGAAGAACAAAGCATTGGCCGCAACGCCGACAAATACACCGGCGAAGACCACACATCCAAACGTGCGACCGGGATGGCGCGCCACAGCGCTCATCAATCTGATGAAAGCACCCGGCTCACGTCGCACCATCTTTTTGGGCCGACGCGGCGCAGTCAACGTAAAATCATTCGAGGATCGGGCGAGAGCTTCACGCAATTTTCTTCACCATCATCATATCGGAAAGCGGGGCCGCAACAGGTTGCGGCACGGAGAGAGTGGCAAAAGACCGCTCACGGTCTGTTGTCTGGCCAATGGCCTGTGATCTGCCATCCAGTGGCAGACGAATGGTCACGCATGTGCCTTGGCCCAGCGTGCTTTCAATTTTCATCGCCCCGCCTTGCAAGGTGACGAGGTCTTTGACCAGCGCCAAGCCGAGGCCCGTGCCTTCAACTGCCTGCGCATCGCGCATTTGCGCCTGATAATAAGCCTGTCCGAGTTGCGCCATATGTTCGGGCGCAATGCCGCGCCCTGTGTCGCTGATGGCGAGCAGCAGATCCTGACCTGCTTGCTGGGCATGAATGGTCACACTGCCACCGCGCGGGGTAAATTTGATCGCATTCGACACAAGATTGATGAGAATCTGTCGGCAAGCGCGCTTGTCGGCCAGCATATCATGCGCATCGCGCTGCACCTGGCGGCGCAAGACAATGCCCGCTTGCTCAGCCTGCAAGCGCATCATGTCGCAACATTCATCGACCAGATCAGCAAAGCACAGCTCTTCATGCGTCAGAGGCAAGGCACCAGCCTCGATCTGCGACATATCGAGAATGGAATTGACCAGCGACAGCAGATGCTGGCCCGAGGCATGGATGATGCCTGCATATTCGCGCCGCAGATGCTCATCCCTGGCCTGATCCGCACCCAGAATTTCGGAAAAGCCGATGATCGCATTGAGCGGCGTGCGCAATTCGTGGCTGACATTTGCAATGAGCTGGTTTTTCCAATCACTGTCGGGCAGCCCGGCTGCGCGTTTGGCCGCAACAATGGCTTCGGCTTCCACCAGCACGCTGACATCGCGGATGAGGCCCATGACATGGTGCTCGTCGATGGCCTTGAGCCGCAATTCAAGTGTCGCAAATACAGGAGTCACAAATCGCCCGCGCGCACTGTCTTCATCGCGCAGATGCACACGCACCCGCAGCATTTGCACAGCTGACTGATCCAGCGCATTGCCGAGTGCCTTGATCAAAGCGGGACGATCAGCCATTTGCACGCGCTTGAAAAAGCCACGGCCTGCAAGATCACGCCGGCCAAGACCAAACCGTTTGGCGCAGGCCTGATCCATATGCGTCACGACCGCGGCACGCGAGAAATGCAGGCGGGCATCGGCCAGCAGCGCATCCAGCCCCGCCTGCTCGTCCAAGCGCATGCCATGCTCACGCTCAAAACTCTCACGCGCCTGCACAAGTTGCGCAACCAGATTCACATGAAGCGCCACACCGATGGCCGCAAGCACAACATCCATTTTCAACATGCTGCCGGCTGGCAGCTGCGCGCATAAGATCGCCAGCACAGCGCTCGCGCCAAGGCCGAGCACAATGTCGCGCCGCCCGATGAGGGCCGCTTCCAGACAGGCAAGAGACAAACAGGCAAAGCCCGCCAGAAACAAACCGAGGCCCTGCACCAGAATGGCCGCGAGCGCCGTGCAGGTGATGATCTGCACCAGTGCTGCTGCAACAAGATGGCCGCGCTGCAACAGCAGCACAGAGGCCAGCGGCAAAATGCAGGTGGCCAGCGCCAAAATCTGCGCCAGTGGCAAAGCGCCTTGCGCGACCACCAGCAAGGGGGCGGCAAGTCCGGCACCGAGCGGCAAAATCAAGGCGCGGCGCAGACTGGCAGCATGGCGCGCATGCGCATGCGGCACATCCCGCACGCTTTCATGCACCATCTGGTCGATGAACTTACTCAACGCCACACCACAACCTGACACGCAACGCGAAGGGCGCAACATGTGCCCTTCTGATCGCTGACAGCTTCGCGCGCGCAGTCTTAAGAGGGTCCTAAGCACAGCCAAGCCTGCGCGCCATGATGGCCACAATGCACGGCTTTTCGACAATATGGTTGAGGCTTTGTTGACGATGTGCGCGCAGCCCCGTCACAGAAATGCCAAGCCTTTCGCAGCTTGTATGGTCAATAAATGATGAATGCGCGGCAAAGCCGGCAAATGCTCGTCTTGCATGGCAATTGACAGCCCCGTGCATCGCGCCAATGTCATCAGCATGATGTTTCTGTTGCGCTCACTTTTCTGGCTCAGCCTTGTTTACTTCGCCCTGCCCTTGGGCGGGGTCGACCTTGCGTCCGAATGGAACAAGGCCAAGGCCACTGCGACTGAGACGGCGGTTCAAGGCGCACAAGACTGGTGCGTGAAAGACCTCGCTGCTTGCGCCAAAAATGCCTCCGAGGCTGCCGATCTTCTGGGGCTGACACCCAAAGAGCAGGCCAAAAGCGGCACACAGGACACTTTGCGCCCGACAGATTTGCAGCCCGCTTGGCGCGGGCATGAAAAGACCAAGCCCGCCCGCGGATAAGGCTGGCGCACCTGCCTGCAAACGCCATATAGAGAGGCGCAACAGGAAGC
>CANGRU010000214.1 GCA_947456315.1 Beijerinckiaceae bacterium
CAAGATCATCCCATGTCTTGATGCCCGTTTTGTGCCAAGCGTAACAAACGCGCACTTCGGGTGCCATGCTGCCAATCCATGCGACATCGGTGAACTTCACCTTGATGCGATTGGGATCGACAAGCGATTCCAGAATCAGCGCAGGATTGAAGGCCGTGAGATACGTGCCGTCTTTGGGTTGTGTCGCATCAAGCTGGCGCACGGCGTTGAGCGAGCCGGCACCGGGCAGATTCTGCACAATGACTTCCGGCTTGCCGTCAATATGGCGGCCAATGTGGCGTGCCATCAGGCGGCCGTAGCTGTCATAGCCACCACCGGGCGAATAGCCGATGACAACGGTGAATGTCTTGCCTTTGTAGAAGGAGTCCTGCGCTGCCGCGGGTGCAGCGGCCATCAGCGCGGCGGCGCACAGGCTGGGAACCAGATATTTCATACAAACTCCTCCCGGGTCGTTCTCGCCGGTCTTTGCGCCGGAACATCGAGCACAATTTAGCCGCTGCCGCGCGTCTCTGTCCAATCTGGCCCGGTCACGAGCCCGTGTCAGGCTGAAAAAGGGTGACCTTTGGGCCGCAAGCGGCTATGGGAACGCATCCTCCTGCTCGGACTTTTTCAACCCATGATCCGTCTCGACAATATCTCCCGCCAAAACGGGCACCAGATCATATTCATTGAAGCCTCTGCCGCACTTCAGCGTGGCGAGAAAATCGGCCTTGTCGGCCCCAATGGCGCGGGCAAATCGACCTTGTTTCGCATGATCATGGGACAGGATTTGCCGGATGACGGTCAGGTCTCGGTCGATCGCGGTGTGACCATTGGTTATTTCGATCAGGATGTCGGCGAAATGTCGGGCCACAGCGCTGTGGCGGAAGTCATGGAAGGTGCGGGACCGGTGAGTGCGGTCGCTGCCGAATTGAAGGCGCTCGAAGCCGCCATGTCTGATCCCGATCAGCTCGATAAGATTGAAGAGCTGGTCGCAGCCTATGGCGAGGTGCAGTCGCGCTTTGAAGAGCTCGACGGCTATGCGCTCGAAGGCCGTGCACGCGAAGTGCTCGCGGGCCTGAGCTTTACCGAGGAGATGATGGATGGCGATGTCGGCAATCTGTCAGGCGGCTGGAAAATGCGCGTCGCACTCGCACGTATTCTGCTCATGCGCCCTGATTGCATGTTGCTCGACGAGCCCTCCAACCATCTCGATCTGGAAAGCCTGATCTGGCTGGAGAGCTTTCTCAAAGGCTATGAGGGCGCTATCCTCATGACCTCGCATGATCGCGAATTCATGAACCGCATCGTTCATCGCATCATCGAGATCGATGGCGGCAATCTCAATTCCTATTCGGGCAATTACGAGTTTTACGAGCAGCAGCGCGCGCAAAATGAGCTGCAGCAGCAGGCACAATTCGAGCGCCAGCAGGCGATGCTTGCCAAGGAAATCAAATTCATCGAGCGCTTCAAGGCACGCGCCTCGCATGCCGCGCAGGTGCAGAGCCGCGTCAAAAAGCTCGATAAAATCGAACGCGTCGAGCCACCCAAGCGCCGTGAATCGGTGATGTTTGATTTTCCGCCAGCCCCGCGCTCTGGCGATGATGTTGCCATGCTGAAGGGCGTGTCGAAAGCCTATGGCGCACGCAGCATTTATGAGGATTTTGATTTCTCCATTCGCCGCCGTGAGCGCTGGTGCATCATGGGCGTCAATGGTGCGGGCAAATCCACTTTGCTGAAGCTCATTGCGGGAGCGTCCGAGCCGGATGCCGGCACGGTGACTGTCGGGAGCACCGTAAAAATGGGCTATTTCGCGCAGCATGCGATGGAATTGCTGGATGGCGACCGCACGGTTTTTGAATCGCTGGAAGATTCCTTCCCGCAAGCAGGCCAAGGCGCCTTGCGCGCGCTGGCAGGCTGTTTCGGTTTTTCGGGTGACGACGTCGAAAAGAAGTGCCGTGTTTTGTCGGGTGGCGAAAAAGCCCGTCTGGTCATGGCCAAAATGCTGTTTGATCCGCCAAACTTTCTGGTGCTCGACGAGCCGACCAACCATCTGGATATGATGACCAAGGAAATGCTGATCAAAGCTTTGGCAGATTATGATGGCACCATGCTGTTTGTGTCGCATGACCGCCATTTCCTGGCTGCTTTGTCGAACCGCGTGCTTGAATTGACGCCCGATGGCATCCAGCAATATGGCGGCGGCTATACGGAATATGTCGCACGCACCGGTCAGGAAGCGCCGGGCTTGCATTCATAACTTGTCAGGAGATCCGCAACGGATCCCGGTCTGACAGGTAAAGCGGCACCGATTTTTGGTGCCAGTGCTGGTTGTCTGGTCAAAGGCAATAGCGTGTTGATCGCGGCTATCCGCGCGAGCACTCAAGCCGCAGTGAGTTTTTTCTCGTTCAAGGCATGAGCATGCAGAAAGTCGGCAAGTTCTGCCTCGTCGACTGTCGTGTCGCGCGCCGCTGCCATGAAAAACAATTCTGACAGTGGTGGCTGGATCAGTTTCAACAGCGAGGCCTCCAACAGCAGGAGGTCTCGCGGACGATTGTCGCGGAAAGCATCAATCATTCCGCGATGGGCACGGTTGTAAAACCGGCGCAGCGCCACCCCGAAGGGGGTGAACCCCTGTTGGCGCAAATGCGCCCGCAGGAAGGTAATCACATCCAGCGCGTGTCCAAGGCTCTCTCGAGCCTCTGGAGCGCCGGCGGCCCCCCGCAAGGCCGCCATGCGCACGGATGAGACCAGGCACCCGAAGAGCATCATGATGCGCTCCTCCTCAGAGGAATCCGCGATGATTTCCTGTAGAAGCGGGAAGCGGAGATCATCTTCGTCAAACGACAACATGGATGTCCTTCGGGGCTCTGGAGTGAGACGCCGATCACAGGGGTCTGCAATCGGTGTCAGGTCCTTAGACGGTTCGGTCGGCCAAAAATTAAGCGCCACGAGACGGGATTCGGCCTTTTTGTCCGCAAAAAGGGCTCTGGCCTTGCCGGGGCCTCAGGGCATGTCATGATTGGCCCCACAGGAAACGCGGGGAGGGTGGCATGAAAATCTGGGCTTTGGGCTTTCTGGCCCTGATGGGGCTGGCCGGAGCGGCCACGGCTCCGGCTCTCGCGCAGGATTACAGGGCGGTTCTGGCTGCCCCCGACCGCAGCGAGGCCGACCGCAGCAATGATGACAAGCGCAAGGCCTTCGAGCTCTTGTCCTTCGTCGCCCCCAAGACGGGCGCCCGCGTGCTCGATATGGGCGCGGGCGGGGGCTACTCCACCGAGCTGATGGCGCGTGCTGTGGGGCCGAGCGGCAAGGTCATTGCCCAGAATGGCGCAGAGAGCGAGCGCTTTGCCGCCCGCGCCAAGACACCCGCCATGTCTCAGGTGCAGCTCGCCGTGCGCCCCTTTGATGATCCCCTGCCAGCCGGCACCGAGCCGCTCGATCTCATCACCTTCTTCTTTGCCTATCACGACACGACCTTCATGGCCGTGGATCGGGCCAAGATGAACAAGGCCATGTTTGATGCCTTGAAGCCCGGCGGCTTTCTGGTCATCGCCGATCATTCCGCGCGGGCAGGCGAGGGAACCAGTGTGGGCAAGACCACGCATCGCATCGAGGAAAGCGCATTGGTGGCAGAAGTGACGGCGGCTGGATTCAAACTGGTCGGCAGCGCGGATTTCCTGCGCAATCCGGCCGACCCGCGCGATGTATCGGTCAATCGCTCGGGCATTAAAAATGATGAGTTTGTTTTGAAGTTTCAGAAGCCGTGAGAAGAAAAAAGGGCCGCTGTGAAAGCGGCCCTTGCTGTTTTACTTGATGTTCTTTTTCGCCCAATCGACCAGCAGGGCGGCGATCTGAAGATTGTTCTTCTCATACATGACCATATGTCCATTGCCTTTGATGCCTTTCTCTTCAAGACGAAGGAAGGTCACAGGCACGCCTGCCTGTTTGAGGTAAGCTGCGGTGCAATGATCAGAAGGTGCGTGATAAGAGGCTTCCGACACGACAACAAGTGTTGGAATTTTCGAGAGCGTCTCCAGTTTGCGTGCAGGCTCTGACTGCAAGGTGCAAGCAACCAGATCAGGGCGATCTGG
>CANGRU010000215.1 GCA_947456315.1 Beijerinckiaceae bacterium
CATTCAGATTGGCTTCCGGCTCTGTCTCAAAGCCCCAGTCATGCATGTGATATTCATGCATCTTGCCCCTGACGAGCGGAATGTGACTGAGCGGATTGAGGTCGCGACCACCGGCTTCCAGCAACAGAACACTCGCACCTTCGGCAGAGAGGCGATTGGCCAGCACGCAGCCGGCCGAGCCCGCGCCCACAATAATGTAATCAAATTCCGGAGTGCTCATCACATTGCTCTTTCTTGTGTCGCGCCTGTTGTCCGGCGCCTTGTGTTTAGCCGATCAGGCTTGCGCCACCGAATTTGTCTCGCCAGCGCGGAATGACTTCTTTGTTGTAGACATTGTCCGGCACTTCGCCACGTAGAGCTGAAAGTACAGACCGCAACGCCCATTGGATGCCGGGGGCCAATTCACCCCCCTCATTGAAAGAGGCCGAATGGGGTGACAACAGAACCTTGTCGCCGAGCTGGCGCAAAGGTGAATCCATGCCCAGCGGCTCTTCTTCAAAAGCGTCAATGGCGGCGCCGCGCAGGCGGCCTTCGCTAATGGCCTTGGCCACAGCAGCCTCGTCAATCACCTTGCCGCGCGCCGTGTTGATGATGGTCGCAGTGGGCTTCATCAGCCTGATCTGCTCTTCGCGCAGCATGAAGCGCGTTTCTTTGGTCAAGACGACATGGAAAGAGACGACATCGGCTTCCCGCAACAGCGTCTCGTAATCAACCCGCTTCACACCTGTAAGCTGGAAGCGCGAGGGTTCCGCATAAGGATCATAGGCGATCACCTTGACGCGCCAAGGGGCAAGCAATTGCGAGACGCGGGTGGCAATGCGCCCCAAGCCCACAAGGCCGATGGTGATGCCCGGATAACCATCTTCGCGAGCCCCCAGAAAAGTGGTGGCCATATGCGGCTCGCGCCATTTGCCTTCACGCACTTCGCGGTCGCGCTGCACCACACGCTTCAGCATGGCGAGCATCATGGCCATGGTGGTCTCGGCCACGCCGAAGCAATTGGATTCTGTGGGGGCGTGACAAACCATAATGCCCAGATCAGTTGCGGCATCCGTATCAATGTCATCGACACCGACCGTATATTTGGCAATCACGCGCAGGCGCTGGGCTTCTGCCATCACGTTGTGGGTGATGGGCGTGTGGCGGATGGATGTGCCCATCAGGGCGACCTTGTCGCGCGTGGCGGCGGCGAAAGCGGCCTCGAAATCGGTGCGCGGCATTTGCCAGGCCTTTTCGCCATAGGAAATGTCGACACCTGCAGATGTCAGCCGGTCCAGAATGTCTTTGGGTTCTTCGCGCGGCGCGTAAATGAGGACTTGTGGTTTCGACATGATGCCTCCCTGCCGCCTGAAGCATAGGCCGGTATCCCGGCTCGGATTGATTATGCAGGGGAATGTGCGCGACAGGGCGGGTCCGGTCAAGCTGGGGCGGTTGCGCGGGGGAGGGGGTGGCTGTAACCTCCCATCACCAAGAGGGGCACCAGCCCCCGAAGCTTCCGGGGAGGGAAGATATGGCTCTCGAAATCAAGCCGCTCACCAAACATATCGGCGCCCAGATTCGCGGCGTCGACCTGCGCCAGCCACTCGATGAGGCGACCCAAAAAGCCATCTACAAAGCCTGGCTCGACCATCTGGTGATCGTTTTCCCCGACCAGAAACTCGAGCAGGAAGATCTGCTGCGTGTGTCCTCTTATTTTGGCGAGATCGGCGCTTTGCGTCGTCCGCCCAAATTTTTCCCGCCGGGGTTCAACCGCCTGCTGCCCAATATCATGCTGATCTCCAACATCCGCGAGAATGGCGAGCCGATCGGCGCTTTGCCTGATGGCGAGATGATGTTCCATCACGACATGATCCATGCGCCGATCCCCCATAACGGCACATTCCTTTATTCGGTCGAGATTCCGACGCATGGCGGCAACACGCTGTTTGCATCAGGCTATGCGGCCTATGACACGCTGGATCCCGCGATCCGCGAAAAGCTCGAGGGCAAGACGGCGCTGCATCTTTATAATTATGGCTCGACCAAAAAGGGCGATGGTCACGGCACGGAAGCCTTCGGCGAGTCAAAGCATCCCGCTTTCCGTACGCATGAAGAAACCAAGCGCAAGGCCATCTACGTCAATCGCCTGATGACGACGGGCATTGAAGGCATGAGCGAAGAAGAATCCCAGCCCTTGCTGGACGCCGTCTTCGACCATGCCGAAAAGCCAGAGTTTGTGTATGAACATGTCTGGAGCGTGGGTGATCTTTTGCTCTGGGATAATCGCTGCTCGTCGCATGCGCGCACGGATTTTCCGGCTGATCAGCGCCGCCTCATGCTGCGCACGACCATCGAAGGCACAGTGAAGCCTTATTGATGTCCATTCCGGTTGAAGCGGATGTGTTGATTGCAGGCGGTGGCCCATGCGGGCTCATGCTTGCCAATGAGCTCGGGCGGCGCGGTATCAGCGCCATCCTTGTCGATGAAAAACCCTCCACGGCTTTCAACCCGCAAGCCAATGCCACGCAAGCCCGCACGATGGAACATTACCGTCGTTTGGGGCTTGCGCGAGATGTGCGCGCCCAAGGCCTGCCAGCAGAATATCCTACCGACATCGCTTATTTCACACGCTACGCCACTTATGAATTGGCGCGTTTCTCGCTGCCCTCCGCCAAACAGGCAACCGATGTCATCAAGCGCCTGTCGGGCTCATGGAGCGCGGCAGAATTGCCGCATCGTGTGTCGCAAAAATTCGTCGAGACAGTGTTGCGTCGCCATGCGGAAAAGCTGTCCGGCATCTCGGTCAATTACGGCTGGCGGCTTGTCTCTTTCACGCAAGATGATGATGGCGTTACCGCGCTGATTGAAAAAGCCGATGGCAGTGCAAGCCAGAGCGTGCGTGCATCCTATCTTGTGGGTGCGGATGGACCACGCTCCAAAACACGCGAGGCGCTTGGTTACAGTCTGGGTGGCGAGACAGGCGTGCAGCGCGATTTCATGGGCGGGCGCATGTGTGCAGTCTATCTGCGTGCCCCTGATTTTTATCGCCTTGTGCCCAATCCGCCAGCCTGGATGTATGTCACGTTCAATGGTGATCGTCGCACCTTTATGGCAGCGGTCGACGGCAAGGGTGAATTTGCGTTCCACACGCAATTGCGTGCCGGTGAAGATGAAGACGCCATCACCGATGACATGGCCAAAGCGATGTTTTTGGCGGCGGCTGGCGCGGATATGCCGGTCGAATTGCTGGCGCGCGGTTTCTGGACGGCGGGCCATGCGCTTGTCGCCGACGGGTTCCAGAAGGGACGCGTCTTCATCGGTGGCGATGCGGCGCATTTGTTCACTCCTGCCGGCGGGCTTGGCTACAACACAGCCATCGAAGATGCGGTCAACTTGGGTTGGAAACTTGCAGCTGCGCTGAAAGGCAAGGCCGGACCGCAATTGCTGGCGACATATCAAGCCGAGCGCCAGCCACTCGCCCGCCGCAACACGGCCTATGCGCGTGGCTTTGCGGATTCTCTGGGCTGGCGCGAAGCACCAAGCGCGCTTGAAGAGGCAAGTGAGGCCGGTGAGGCTGCCCGCGCGGAGGCGGGCGTCTATTTCAACGCTCATGCGCGGCGTGAGTTCAACATTCCCGGCGTGACCTTTGGCGGACGCTATGATGGTTCGCCGATTATTATTGGCGATGGCAGCGCGCCACCGCCCGACAAAGCTAATGAATATGTGCCAACCGCCTGTCCGGGGGGGCGCCCGCCCCATCTGTGGCTCGACGAGCAGACATCGCTCTATGATCTCTTCGGTTTTGAATGGACCTTGCTGGTCACGCAGGCTGGTGTCTCGACGCAAGCCTTTGAGGAGGCGGCCGCCCAATTGGGTGTCGACTTGAAAGTGCTGCGCCTCGAGCAGCCTGCCGTGCGTGAGCTCTATGAGGCACCGCTCGCCTTGATCCGGCCCGATCAAATCATCGCCTGGCGCGGAAAAGATGCGTCGCAGGCTTTACAGGTCTTGCGAAAAGCCAATGGTTTTGCGCTAGACTAGGCACATCAAATGGATC
>CANGRU010000216.1 GCA_947456315.1 Beijerinckiaceae bacterium
AAACGTGTATCGGACATCATCGACGATTTTGATTTCAAGATTCCACTGATGAGCTTGCCACATCTGTTTAACACCACCGAATCAACTATTCCTGCAACCAGCCCATATTTATCGGCGGACCCTATTCGCGTTCAGGATTGGCGAGAGCGTTTGGGCCAGACCGGATTCAAAGTCGGAATATGCTGGAAGGGTGGAAGTGCCTATAAACGCGATCATCTGAGATCATTTTCTTTGGCGCATTTTGAGCGGATTGCCAATATGGATCATGTCCGCTTGATCAGCTTGCACAAAGGAGACGGTGAAGCCGATCTTGAAAAAATATCAGATCAGTTTTCAGTAGAAAGTCTGGATGCTGACGTGGATCAGGGCGGAGCTTTTGTTGATACCGCTGCCGTGATGCAGAATTTGGATCTTGTGATTACATCGGACACGTCAATCGCGCATCTTGCAGGAGCCTTGGGCGTTAAGACCTGGATTGTATTGCCATACCTTCCGGATTGGCGTTGGCAGGCAGGTGGCGAAGACTCCATCTGGTACCCGACGGCCAGATTGTTCAGGCAAACAGAGCGAGGCAATTGGGCCTCGGTCTTCAGGACTATGGAAGATCAGCTGCGAAAACTGTTGATTTCCCGCAACGCTGCGGGTGTCGGGGCGCTGGGGCGTGCTGACGAAGGTTGAAGGCCGGAGCGCGCAATAAGTCACGCCCATTACATCAGGTATAGTAATACCGTTTTTAATGATGTAACGTCCGGTCTTCGGCTCGCGTGATACCGTGGGTTTGTGCTGGATGGGGACAGGACAGGTTCCGGATGCCGATCTCTTGAATGACGTGCAGGTTCCGTCTAAGCAACGCTGAATATTGTCATTTTCGTTCACGGAGCGTGTCCCATGAGTTTTGTTGACATGTTCATGTATTATGGGCGGTCCAATCCCGAAAAGCAGGCGATCATCCTTTCTGATCGCGTTGTGACATTCGGGATGTTGGCCGCCGGTATTCGATCTGTTGCTGCAGAAATAGAGGCGGCAGGAATAAACCGCACCCAGACGGTGGCAGTACGTATCGAGAGCCCCACGCGCCACATCATTGTTGTCAGTGCCCTATACCGCTTGGGGATCGTCTCGCTTTCGGTTTCTGAAACGGGAGACCTTGGGCACACTGGTGTGAAAATAGATGCGATCATCAGTGATGAAGATAAAGTGTTTCCGGGATACGGACGCACGCTATTCCTGCAAGATCGTTGGTTCATGCGCCAGACAGATCCGTACGCGCCGGCGCCAGCGCGATTTGCAGACGACGAACTTGCCCGGATCATTTTGTCATCAGGCACGACTGCGATGCCGAAGGCTATCGGTCATACCGCACGCGTTGTCGAAGATCGCATAGTAACTGGTCGTCGCACTTTGTCATATGTGCCATGGGACCGGATGTTATGCTTGCCACCCTTGTCGAGCAGCCTTGGCTTCGGCTCGGCGCTCCACGCGCTGGCCTATGGTCATTCAGTGGTGATCGCGGAAAGCGCGCTCGAAGCTTTGCAAATGATCGCCTTGTACAATGTCGATCTTGTGGTCGCCAATCCGCAGCATCTGCGGGCCATGGTCGAGGCGCATATGAGCACGCCTGTTCCGACCCCCTCGTTGCGGATGATCAAGTATGGCGGCAATGCGCTTGTCCCAAGCCTTGCGATGGAGGTGCGTCAGCGTTTTTGCAAGGACCTGCTCTGTGTCTACAGTTCCACCGAGAGCGGACCCATAGCCTTCGGCCATTACGATCACATATTGGCAAATCCTGGATCGACAGGCGTTGTCGCTCCATGGGTCGATCTCGAGATCATGGGTGCTGATGACAAGCCGGCGCCGGTCGGCGTCGAGGGGCGCCTGCGTGTGCGCAGCCAGTGGCAAGGTTACAATCTCGTCGACGGACCCGGCGCGGCTCAGGACTGGATGTACACGGGTGACCTCGCCAAAGTCTCGGCCGACAATACGCTGACACTGATCGGACGCAGCGCAGATGCGATCAGCATTGACGGTGCCTTCGTCTCGCCTGAACAGATCGAACAAGCTATGTTTGGTTTTCCAGGCATTTTGGATGTTGCTGCTGTCGGGATGAAGCAGGCTCATGGCTCTGACCAGATCTGGCTCGCTGTCGTGGCCAGCGGCGTCTTGGATAAGCAGGCGCTGTCTCAATTCCTCCTTGATAAAGATCCGCGCTGGCGTGTCGCCAAGATTTCCGTTGTTCCGAAATTCAAGAGGAACGACATGGGCAAAATCGTGCGCGCTCGGGTGCGCGAGATCCTGCTGGCTGTCTGAGCGGTCAGCGCCAAAAAAGAAGTCCGGCAAAGCCGGGCTTCTCAATCTCAAGAAGAGATGGATCAGAAATTCAAGTTGACGCCGAAGCAGGTGACGATGGCCTTGTTTTTGAAGCTTGATCGGGCGCGAACGGTGCCGATGTTGTCGATCTTACTTTCGCCAGCGACGTAGTCGGCCGAGCCGAACGAGTTCTTGACATTGCTGATTGGGGATAAAAATGATCATTTAGGGGACGCCTCTCCGCATTTGCCCGTAACTGGGCCGGGGCGCCTTGGCCCGGGAGGCCTTTGCTAGGCTATCTGGCTCAGCCCGAGCAGCTCAGAGACCCGCTTAGCTCATGAGACTGAGTTTCAAAAACCTTGCTTTCAGACATTGTACAATTTGTAGCCAAGTGTGCGCTGGGCAAAGGTTTCAAAATAGCTGCCTTTTTCAATCAGCAGCTGTCCCGGCAAATTGTGGGGGCGAAGGTATGATGGTTTGCGTAGCATCTCATTCCAGAGATGGATCAGCGTTGTTTGCTCTTTGATGAATTGGGAAATATCGATATTCGCCATAAAGGGCAGGTGAGCCTGGCTGTGGTGAATGGGGTAGAAGCACTCGCGTGGCTTTACTTGATCCAGCAGGTTATTTTTCTTGATAAAATACGTCAGGGCTTGTGGCCCGAAAACACCCCAGGGCAGCGCTTCGACCGGCACCGGATTGCCCTTATTGGCCTGATCTATCAAAAGCGATTTGGTATTTTGGTCATAAAAGGGCGGGTTCGGATATTGTTGTGAGGTAAACGCAAGCAGATCGTCGAGAAGTTCTGAGTCGAAGGGCGTGCGTAAAACAGCGCTGTTGATGATGGATTGGTCTTCAAAGCCGAATATGAAGTTATCCGATGGGTCAATTTTTTTGAGTTGTAAAATATCCAGATCAAACCAGATGCCGAGCTGCTTTTTCTGCAGGTTGTAGCGGAACCGGTTTGATCCCAGTGCAGGGCTCTGCGTGGCTCTAAAGCGGATGAGTTGATCTTGATCCATCACCTCGCGGGCGTCAGCCAGCTCAACGCCGTCTGGAATATTTTTGAGTTTCTCATATGAAAACAGGCGGACCCTTTCGCCGACAGCGAGGGACGACAGCATGCTGACAATTTCAATGTCCCCAAGTGGAGCACCGTGCCAAAAATAGTTGATGTACATCGGAGCTACGCTTTCTGTTTCTGCCTCAATAATAAAAAATAGCGGGTTTGTGAGCCGCAAGTTGTAGCGATCAACTCAAGTCTGGATGGTTTGGCGAGGGGGCTAGCTTGGCGCACCTTCAGCTTTGTTTAGCTTTCTACAAAAATGTCACATTCGATGCGGGTTGAGCCGGATTTTTAGCAAAACAGACCTCAGTCGAATTGGTTTTCTTAACGACTTCACTTAATCGAAATATATCGACTATGTGGAGAATTGTGGTGAAAAAAGTCTTTTCTGTGTTGATCTTAGTTGCCATGTCTAGCGTGGCTAATGCCTCGGACGTGGCCTTAAGGCGATCAGCTGGGACCTTGGCAAGCGAGACGTTCGATTGGACCGGGTCCTACATCGGCCTCAACAGCGGCTTTGTCTCGTCAACCACGAAACTCACCACGATCAATAGCAACACCAGCTCTTACCCGGATTTTGGTGTTGGTGAGTCCAACGATACGCATCTGACCGGTTTCGCA
>CANGRU010000217.1 GCA_947456315.1 Beijerinckiaceae bacterium
AAAGCGTAATATTGGTCTTTATCCATCGGGCAGTTGATGTAATCGGCGCCTGTGCCGCCCGGGCCCTGCTTGTCATAGCGTGATTGAAACCACGCTTTGTCCATGTCGATGCTCTCGCGATAGACAATCGGCGCAATGGCATCGAAAAAGGCGAGCTGGTTTTCACCCGTCTTGTCCAAAATGGTTTGCGCCAGCGCGCCTGATGTCAGCGGGCCGGTGGCAATGATGACATTGTTCCAGTCCTCATGCGGGGCGTTGATTTCTTCGCGCTCCAGCGTGATCAGCGGGTGCTCATGGATGCGCTGCGTGACAGCCTGCGCAAAGCCTTCACGATCCACCGCCAGCGCGCCGCCGGCGGGCACCTGATGGGCATCGGCGCAGGCCATGATGAGCGAGTTCATCTGGCGCATTTCGCGATGAATCAGGCCGACCGCATTGGTGGTGGCTTCATCCGAGCGGAAGGAATTGGAGCAGACCAGTTCGGCGAGCTGATCGGTCTGGTGCGCATCCGTGCCGCGCACGGGGCGCATTTCATGCAGGATGACGGGGATGCCGGCTTGGGCAATCTGCCAAGCGGCTTCAGATCCGGCGAGACCGCCGCCGATGATGTGGATGGGTTTGGGATGTGACATGCGCGCGACCATAGGGAGAGGTCCGGGTAAGGGCAACATTCACAAAAAAGAAAACGCCCGCCGGGGAGGGACCGGCGGGCGCTTCTGTAAAAAGGATCGGAAGGAGGGGGGATTATCCGACCCTTTTAAAAGGTTAGAGACCAGCCGAACGGCGGGCGACTTCGTCCACTTCCCAACGCGCAATGCCGAGATCGGCGAGTTCGCGGTCGGTGAGGCTGTAGAGCTCACGCAGCGAGCTGCGGTAGCGGCGCCAAGCGCCGAGGCGGGCAGATATGAACTTGATTGTCTGTGTCATCTCAAATGCTCTTTGGTGGGGCGCGGGAGGAACCGCCCTCTGATGCAATGCAACATAGAGAGAGTCGCAGGGTTGAGGCAGTGGTTTGACTGCACTCCAGCCATGCAAAATTAGCATGTCTTTTGGGTGATCCAGCTGAGTTCGGCCATAATCCATCACAATTTTGTCATGATTGATCCCAAATCGCGCGATTCGGATGAGGTCATGCCTGCGATTTACGCATTGCTAACCATTTCCGTGAGGGGAGGCCCGTCCTAAGGCCAGCTTGAGTTGGCATTTCTGTTGCTCTCCTATCGGTGGGCAACAATTCCAGGAGCTGGATATGCATATTTTGAAGAAAATGGTTTTGGCCTCTGTCGCGGCCCTTCTGCCTCTTTCGGTGAGCCTTCCGGCCCAAGCGGATGCTTTGGACGAGATTTTGAAGGCCAAAGTCCTCAAAGTGGCCGTTCCGCAGGATTTCCCGCCCTTCGGGTCGGTTGGCACAGATATGCAGCCGCGTGGCTATGACATTGATGCTGCCGCGCTCATTGCCAAGGAATTGGGCGTGAAGCTTGAGCTGGTGCCCGTGTCCTCGGCAAACCGCCTGCCTTATTTGCAGACCAAAAAGGTCGATCTGGTGATCTCGTCGCTGGGTAAAAATCCGGATCGTGAAAAGCAGATCGATTTCACGGTGGCCTATGCGCCGTTCTATTCGGGTGTGTTCGGTGCGGCATCTGTGAAAGTCTCGGCGGTAGGTGACCTGTCGAAGAAGAGCGTCGGCGTGACGCGCGGGGCACTGGAAGATCTCGAATTGTCGAAGATCGTGCCAGCGGATGCCGATGTGCGTCGTTTTGAAGATAACAACACAACCATTTCCGCCTTCCTGTCGGGGCAGGTGCAATTGATTGCGACAGGCAATGTGGTCGCCGCGGCCATTCTCGAAAAGAACCCGCCGATCCGCCCCGAGCCGAAATTCGTGATCAAGGATTCCCCTTGCTTCATCGGCCTCAACAAGGATGAACCGGCGCTGCTTGCCAAAGTGAATGGCATTATCGCCAAGGCACGCAAGGATGGCTCGCTTGATGCCATTTCGAAAAATTGGCTTGGCGCGCCGATCCCGGCTGATCTGCCGGGCTGATGTTTTGAATCTCGCACTCAGCGATCTGACCGACCACGGAGGGCTGTTCCTGAAAGGTGCAGCCCTGACTTTGGCGCTGACCGCTTTCGCGATTCTGGCCGGCATGTTGCTTGGCATATTGGGCGCAGCAGGACGGCGCTCGCGTCTCGCGCCTGTGCGATGGCTGAGTGGCGCTTATGTCGAGCTCATCCGCAACACGCCTTTCATTGTGCAATTGTTTTTCATCTTCTTCGGCCTGCCCAAGCTTGGCGTGAAAATGTCGAGCGTGGAGGCAGCTTTTCTCGCGCTTTCCATCAATCTTGGCGGCTATGCAACGGAGATTATCCGCGCGGGGTTAGACGCGATTGGCAAAGGCTCATGGGAGGCGGGTTTTTCTTTGGGCCTCACCCGTTGGCAGACGTTTCGCCTCGTCATTCTTGTGCCCGCTTTGCAAAAGGTCTGGCCTGCGCTGACTTCGCAATTCATCATCATTCTGCTGGGCTCTTCAGTTGTCTCGCAGATTGCGGTCGAAGACCTCACCTATGTGGGCTCTTTCATCCAGTCGCGCAATTTCCGCGCCTTTGAAACGACACTCGTTGTGGCTGGCATTTATCTGTGTCTGGCGATTGGCGCGCAGCTTCTGTTCAAGCGGATCGGACGGCGTCTCTTTGCCTATGCGGAGATGGCGCGATGATTGAATTCACGCTCTGGGATATTCTGCGCAACCTTCTGCTCGCAGCCCGCTGGACGATTGTGCTTTCGCTCATCGCTTTTCTGGGTGGGGCACTGGTGGGCATGCCGGTCACCATGGCGCGCATTTCGGAGCGGGGTTTGGCGCGCCGATTGGCTGGCGCCTATATCGCTTTCTTTCAGGGTACGCCGCTCCTGGTGCAGATTTTTCTGGCCTTCTTCGGCCTCGCGCTTTTGGGCTTTGATGTGCCGCCGCTGGCCGCAGCCGCTCTGGCTTTGACGCTTTACACAAGCGCTTTTCTTGCCGAGATCTGGCGCGGCGCGATTGAAGCGGTGCCCAAAGGCCAATGGGAAGGTGCGCGCTCTTTGGCACTGACGCGATTCCAGCAGATGCGCTTTGTCATTCTGCCGCAGGCTTTGCGTGTGGGCATTGGCCCGACAGCCGGATTTTCTGTGCAAGTGATCAAAGGCACAGCACTCGCCTCGATCATCGGTTTTGTGGAGCTGACCAAAGCCGGCACGATGATTGTGAATGCGACCTTCGATCCGTTCCGCGTCTATGGGCTTCTGGCCCTGTTTTATTTCGCGCTCTGCTATCCGCTGTCACTGGCGGCGAAAGCGATTGAAAAGCGGATGGCACATCACTAGTTCCGTCATTGCGAGCCGCAGGCGAAGCAATCCAGAAAGCCTCCCGTGTGCCTCTGGATTGCTTCGCTCCGCTCGCAATGACGGCGAGATGCTCTTACTCTTCCTTGAAGCCGTAATCGGGAATGCCCTGTTCGTTGCCGTAATATTTGAAGGGCAGGAACTTGCCTGACATGGTGATCTTGACGCGATCACCCTTCGGATTGGCTTCGCGCTCGAAATCCATGTTGAAGTCGATGGCCGACATAATGCCGTCGCCATATTCTTCTTCGATCAGCTGCTTCCAGGCCGGACCATTGACCAGCACCAATTCATAGAAGCGATAGATGAGCGGATCGGTCGGCGGCATGGTCGTGCCGGCACCGCGCATCGGCACTTCGTTCAGCATGCGCTCTTCTGCCTGCGACAGGCCGAAGAGTTTGGCCGCTTTGGCCGCCAGTGGCTTCACCAGTTTGTGGTTGCCGAGAATGGCACCAACGATGAGAACGGGGGACACGCCACCGATCTCGCCGCAAATGTAGGACCAGCTCCAACCCTTCTCGCGCTTGATATCGAGCAGCTTTTCGGTGAGTTGTTCGCGCTTCATATTATTCTCCTGTTGAGGGGCT
>CANGRU010000218.1 GCA_947456315.1 Beijerinckiaceae bacterium
CGAACGTGGCAGCAGACCGCGTGGCGCTGTTGCGCAAGTCGTTTGATGAAACGATGAAAGATCCCGAGCTTCTGGCAGAAGCTGAAAAGATGACGATTGACGTGGTGCCCAGCAATGGTGAAGCCGTCACAAAAATCGTCGAGGCTCTCTATGCCACACAGCCCGCTGTTATTGCGCGCGTGAAAGAAGCGCTGGCACGCTCGAAGTAAGTGCCGTCATTGCGAGCGAAGCTAAGCAATCCAGAGGCCTTATATGTGGCTCTGGATTGCCGCGTCGCTTCGCTCCTCGCAATGACGAGGGTTGATTAAATAATCTCGCGCATTTTGTCAGCAATCTGGCCCGGGATTTCCAGCGGCGACAAATGCCGTGCACCCTTGGCCACTGTCAGCTGCGAGCCCTTGATGTTGGCATGCAGATATTCGGCCATGGCCACCGGTGTCGCATAATCTTCTTCGCCAACCAGAATGCGCGTTGGCACATCAATGCCGGCAAGGCCTGCGCGCATATCGGCCACACCCAGCATGATGCAGCTGGCGTGATAGGCGTGTGGCTCGTTGGCAACGAACACTTTGTTGCAATGCTGCACGACATCATCATGCTCGGCGTTGAACTTGTCCGAGAACCAGCGTGATTTCTGGAACGGGATCAGCGAAGCCAAACCATCTGTGACGCCTTTGTCGGCGCGTTCTTTCCAGGACTTCGGCGCGTCTTCGCCATACCAGGCTGTGGTGTCGCAAAGTGCGAGGCTCTTGACGCGCGCTTTGTGGCGAATGGCGAAAGCCAAAGTCACACAGCCACCCATCGAGCAGCCACCCACGGTGACTTGGCTCCAGCCCAGATGGTCGAGCACATCGGCCAGATCATCAGCAAATTGATCAACCGTGTAAGGGCCTTGCGGCTTGTCCGATTGGCCATGGCCACGGCAGTCGATCACAAGCACGGCAGCATCCTTGGCGAGATTTTCAGCCACGGGCTGCCAGAAGGTGCGATCCATGGCGAGTGAATGGATGAGCGCGACTTTCTTCGGCGCATCAGGATTGCCGAATATCGTATAGCCGATGCGGATGCCGTCCCGGGTCTTTGCGAACATGTTTCGTCCACCTTTTTTTGATTCAAGATGAGGCTCTTTAGCAGAGCCTTGCCGTCATTGCGAGCGTCAGCGCAAGCCATCCTGAGCCACATGTGCTCCCTCTGGATTGCTTCGCCTTCGGCTCGCAATGACGGGCGACTAGTCCTCAATCTCGTCGCGCTTGGATGAGAAATGATAGCGCGGGATTGTATCAAGATCGCATCCAGTCATGCGCACCACCCAGGCGCTTTCTGGATGGGCCGTGGAATGGATCATGCCGGGCCCATAGGCACGCGTCTGGCCGGGACCAATGGCATAGCGTTCGGTGGCGCGCAGCACGACCCGCTCTTCAGACGCATCATTGACGCGCTCATATTCGGTCATATCGGTGTGGTTGCGGATATTGGCATAGATCGCCCAGCTGTCGCCGTGGCTGTGCGGCTTGCCGGTTTTGCCGCCCTTCTGGACATGGGCAAAGAGATAAAAGCCCGTGTCGGGATCATGGGTGAGCATGTGTTTGCCCGGCGGGTCGTCTTCGCGAAAGGCATGGGCCACAAAGTCAGGATCGCTGATCAGCATGGCAAGACCGGCGCTGATCTTCTCCAGCGCCACATCGAGCTTTTCTGTTTTCAGAATGCTTCGGCTCTGGTCGCGAAACCGCTCAAGCGCGCGTGTCATCTGGGCCTCCCTGATCATGTTCTGCGTCGAGATTAGCCCCTTGGCCTGTCCTTCAGCAAGCTTTGTCGCTCTCTGCTAAGCTCGTCACCATGGTCGATTCTCATGTTTTGCGCGCGGGTCAGGCTCGCGCGCGTTTCTCAGCGCAAGGCGCGCAATGTCTGGGCTGGCGCGTGGGCACGCGCGAGATGCTGTGGCCTGGCGATGATGCCATATGGTCGTCTATCGCGCCCGTTCTGTTTCCGACCTGTGGTTGGTCACGTGGCGGTCATATCCGCATTGGCGGGACACACTATCCCATGCCGGTGCATGGTTTTGCATCGCTTTCGCCTTTTGATGTCACGCAGATTTCACAGAGCGTTGTGCGCTTCACTTTGCGCGATAGCACGGACACGCGCCGATATTGGCCTTTCAGCTTTGCGCTTTCGATGACCTACACGCTGCATGAAACAGCTTTGCTGGTAGCGTGCGAGATTGAAAATCGTGACATGCAGATCATGCCTTATGCCATCGGCCTGCATCCGGGCTTTGCGCTGGATTGGCAGGCGGGCGCGCATCAATTTGTCTTTGAAAAGCCCGAGCCGCCGCAGGTGCCGATCATTGCGCAAGGCGGCCTGTTTTCTGCGCGCAACCGCCCCGTGCCGCTCATGGATCGGGTGCTGGATGTAACGCCTGCACTGTTTGAAGCCGAGGCGCTGTGTTTTCTCGACACGCAGAGCCGTTCCTTTGCGCTGGAGGCGCCAGACGGGCGGCTGACCATTGCTGCGCCTGACTTTCCCCATCTCGTCCTCTGGAACAAGAATGCCGCCCCCTTTCTGGCGGTGGAAAGCTGGACGGGGACGGGCGATCCGGAGGGGTTCGAGGGCACAATTTTTGAGCGGCCGTCGATGATTCATCTCGCATCAGGGGATAGCCGCCGTCATCATGTGCGCTACTCATGGGAGCCGCTTGGCAGGGCCATGGCCAGCGCCTAAAAGGCGTTGAGACGCGCGGGGAGTTTTGGGTCCATGGCTGACATATTGGTGACATCGGAAAGCGGGGCTCTGATCATTGATGGCAAGGCGGCCTCGGCGGCTGTGCTCGATGAAGTGGCCAAAGGCGCTGCCGAGCTGATCGCAGCGGGCATCCGCCCGGGTCTGGCCGTTGTTCTGGTGGGTGAAGATCCCGCCAGTCAGGTCTATGTGAAGTCGAAAGGCAAAGCGGCAGAAACCTGCGGCTTCCATTCCGTTCAGCACACATTGCCTGTCGAGACACCACAAGCTGATCTCATCGCACTTGTGCAGAAACTGAATTCTGATCCGGCCATTCATGGCATTCTCGTGCAATTGCCATTGCCCAAACATATCGACAGCCAGCTGGTGCTTGAGACGATTGCGCCAGCCAAGGATGTGGATGGTTTTCATCCGGTCAATGCGGGCTTGCTCGCCATTGGCGATCGCAAGCGCGCGCTTGTGCCGTGCACGCCGGCGGGCTCGCTGATCCTGTTGCAAAAAGCCATGGACGCTTTGGGCCGCCCGATTGCAGGCTGTGATGCGGTTGTCGTGGGGCGCTCCAACATTGTTGGCAAGCCCATGGCACAATTGCTGCTCGCTGAAAGCGCCACCGTCACCATCGCCCATTCGCGCACCAAGGATTTGGCCAGCGTGGTCAAGCGGGCAGATATTGTGGTGGCTGCTGTTGGCATTCCGGAAATGATCAAAGGCGACTGGATCAAGAAAGGTGCCGTGGTGATTGATGTGGGCATCAATCGCGTGGCAGGCGAGGGGCTCAATGCCAAGGGCGAGCCCAAGACCAGACTGGTGGGCGATGTCGACTTTGCCGGTGCGGTGAAACATGCCGCCGCCATCACGCCGGTGCCGGGTGGCGTGGGTCCGATGACGATCTGCATGCTGATGTCGAATACGCTGACTGCGGCACGCCGCGCCAAAGGTTGACGCAATTTGTCGGGCGCACCTCTTCTGCGCCTTGAGCGCATCACAAAGAGCTACGGTGGCACACCCGCCGTAGAGGATGTTTCGCTCGACATTCCGGCCAATGAATTTTTTGCTCTGCTCGGGCCATCGGGTTGCGGCAAGACCACATTGATGCGGTTGATCGCCGGATTTGAAACACCCGATACTGGGCGCATTCTTCTGGACGGGATCGACATCACGCATCTGCCGCCACATCTGCGGCCCGTGAATATGATGTTCCAGTCTTATGCTCTGTTTCCGCATA
>CANGRU010000219.1 GCA_947456315.1 Beijerinckiaceae bacterium
CCACGACGACGATCCATCTTGAGGATCTGGAATGGCTGCGGCACGCCCATGAGCGGGGTGACGTCGCGGATCGGACGAATGTCGACCTGGCTACGCGGCAAGAAGGCCACAGCGCCGTCGAGATCGACAGTGAAGCCGCCCTTGACCTGATTGAAGATAACGCCGTCGACCTTCTCGCCGGCTTCGAAAGCCTTCTCGAGCTTGACCCAGCTCTCTTCGCGACGAGCCTTATCGCGCGAGATGACAGCTTCACCGAGCGCGTTTTCGATGCGCTCCAGGTAAACTTCGACAACATCGCCAACCTTGGGGGCAGCGTCACGGCCGGGGCCAGTGAATTCACGGATCGCCACGCGACCTTCGGTCTTCAGACCGATATCAATGACGAGAACGTCTTTTTCGATACCAACAACAGTTCCCTTAACAACGGAACCCTCGAAAGCTTCGTTTTCACCGTAGCTTGCATCGAGAAGCGCAGCGAAATCATCGCGCGTCGGGTTGAGGCTCGATTCAGTGGAAATAGGCATATGGTCTCCTGAAATGCCCGAGGTCGGGCGGCCGGCTGGGTTTGTGTTTCAATTTGCTGTTTTGCATCCGGATGTCGGTCGGCGTTGCGACCGGATCTGCTCCTCAGGAGCATGCCGGCGGGCCGGAGCAAAAAAGCGGGGTCCAAATGAAACCGGGCGAAGAGGACTTTCTCTCCACCCGAATTCGAGCGCCTTCTAGCAGGGGCTAGCCCAGACTGGCAAGTTGATTCGATAAAATGGGGCTTTTCAGCCTCTGGGCGCTTTTTCAGTCACGATTTTCAAGGCTGCGGCAAAAGCCTCTTCGATGCCCAGTTTGGTCGTATCCAGCGTGAGCGCGTCCTCAGCTGCCTTGAGCGGCGCACTGGAACGACCGGAATCGCGCGCATCGCGTTTGCGGATATCCTCCAGAATGGCCTCGAATTCGACCTTTTCGCCCCGGCCTGCCAGTTCCAGCGCCCGGCGTTGGGCGCGGGTTTCGGGGGAGGCTGTCACAAAAATCTTCACCGGGGCATCCGGACAGATGACCGTGCCGATGTCGCGCCCATCCAGAACCGCACCCTCGGGGCGGGCGGCAAAGCGGCGCTGCGCTTCGATCAGGGCGTCGCGGACTTCCGGAATGGCGGCGACCACCGAGGCCGCCTCACCCATTTCGCGGCCACGCAATGTGTCTTCGTTGAAATCGGTCAGGGCCAGCCCGCGGGCGACAGCGACCGCTTGGTCCACATCATCGAGCCGCGCGCCTTGCGCCAAAAGGCCCGCAGCGGTGGCGCGATAAAGCAGACCGGTGTCGAGATGGGGCACATTGAAATGGCGCGCGAGGCGGCGCGCCAATGTGCCCTTGCCCGAAGCGGCCGGCCCGTCAATCGCGATCAGCACGCTCATGAGAATGTCGCGCCGAGTTTTTCAAGGGCTGGACGGAAGGTCGGGAAGCTGGTGGCAATCATGGCCGCATCATCAATGGTGACGGGCTTGTCAGAGGCCAGCCCCATGATGAGGAAGCTCATGGCAATGCGATGATCAAGATGCGTCTCGACTGTGCCACCGCCCGCGACATGGGCGGCACCGCGCACGAAGAGGTCATCGCCCTCGATGCGATGTTCAACACCGTTGACACCAAGGCCTGCCGCCACTGCGGCCAGACGATCAGATTCCTTCACACGCAATTCGGACAGGCCGCGCATGCGTGTTTCGCCTTGGGCAAAAGCGGCGGCAACAGCCAGCACCGGATATTCGTCAATCATCGAAGGTGCCCGATCGGCGGGCACATCGATCCCTTTGAGCTGTGAATGGCGCACGCGCAGATCAGCCACATCTTCGCCACCCTCAACGCGCGGGTTGGTGACGTCGATCTGCGCGCCCATCTCTTGCAATGTGGTCAGCAGGCCGATGCGCAGCGGGTTCATCATCATGCCGATGATGGTGACATCCGAGCCCGGCACCAGCAGGGCAGCGACCAGCGGGAAGGCTGCGGAGGACGGATCCGCCGGCACGATGACTTCGCGCGCCATCAGGGTGGGGCGGCCTTCCAGCGTAATCTTGCGCCCATGGGCGCCGTCTTTTTCGACATGCACGGTGGCGCCGAAATAGGACAGCATTTTTTCGGTGTGATCGCGCGAGGCTTCACTTTCAATCACGGTCGTGCGGCCGGGCGAATTGAGACCAGCCAGAAGAATGGCCGATTTCAATTGTGCGGAGGCTACCGGCGAGCGATATTCGATGGGCGCCGGCTCACCAGTGCCTTGGATGGTGATGGGGCAGCGGCCCCCCTCTGTTTCGCTGAGCACATCGACGCCCATGAGAACCAGCGGATCGAGAATGCGCCGCATCGGGCGTTTGCGTAGCGAGGCATCGCCATCAAAGGTCGCCTTGATCGCATGGCCGCCGACCACGCCCATCATCAACCGCGTGCCGGTGCCGGCATTGCCGAAGTCGAGCGTGTCCTTGGGGGTGAGCAGGGAGCCGAGCCCCGCGCCCTCAACCCGCCATTGGCCCTCGCCCAGACGCTCCACCTTGGCACCCAGCGCCCGACAGGCGTCAGCTGTGCGCAGGACGTCATCGCCCTCCAGCAGGCCCTCGACCGGCGTCACGCCCTTGGCCAGCAGGCCGAAAATCAGGGCGCGGTGGGAGATGGACTTGTCGCCCGGCGGCTTCAGAGCGCCCAGGAGGGGCTTTGAGCGGCCAGCGGCCATGGGTTGGGCAGGTCCGTGGGACGAATGGGAAGCCAAGGGAAACCTCTCAAGGCGAGCGATCCAATTTTGTTGCGCTCGTAGCACGGGGCATGGGCCAAAGTCACCCAGCGCGGCTCTCGGGCCAATTCCCATTTGACAGCTGGGCGAAGCCCGACTAACCGGAGTCCAAATTCCCGCTGCCGCACTTTTGCGGCGGCTCTTTCCAGAGGCATGTCCAACGTGGCCAAACCCGAACTCGGCAGCAAGCGTCAGTGCCAGTCCTGCAGCTCGAAATTTTTCGACCTGAACAAGGACCCTATTTTGTGCCCCAAATGCGGCGCAACCTTCCAGGTCGTCTCGTTGAGCCGCGCCCCCTCGCGCGCCGCCCCCGTGGACGATGACGAGCAGCCCGAAGTTGTCGGCGCTGAGCTCGTCTCGCTGGAAGAAGCAGATGCCACAGACGATAAGGTCGTGGTGCCTGACGACGATATTGAAATTGAAGACGATGGCGCGGACGAAACCTTCCTTGAAGAGGAAGAGGGCGATCCGGACGATGTGGCAGGCCTCATCGACAGCGATCTTCAGGACGACGAAGAAACCTGATCCATCAGGGGTTGTGGTGGGGCGGCGATTGGGTTACACAGCCGCCCACCAAACAGCTCTGAGCAATCAGTCATTTGGTTTGCTGCCAGCAGCGCTTGTCCTCCCCAAAAGGACAATCTGCCGGAATGACCCAAAAGGTCTGGCAAAAAAAACGTGGGGCCATAGCTCAGTTGGGAGAGCGCTTCAATGGCATTGAAGAGGTCGTCGGTTCGATTCCGTCTGGCTCCACCAATTTTCTTCTTTTAAAGCGCGCCATCATTCAGCCAGAGACGATGTAGGGACGTAGTTCTCACGTGCCAGCATAGCGCGGCTTGTACATGGCTTATGTTAGCCACCGGATGCTGATTGGCTGATAAAAAAGAGCAATTTTGGGCTTGTCCCAGGCTCAATTTTCCAAGAACGAATTCAGTCCGTAGCTTCTGCCTCAGGAACAGACAAACCCCTTGCGAAAAAGTGTGGCAAAAATACAAGTAATTGAGAAAATTCAATTGTTTCAGTTATTAATACTTTATCTAAGTTAACACTACACTCGGGTTTTAGCCCAAAAAGCTAATCAACGAGGATTTACTGATGATCAACAAGCTTCTGACCGGCGTTGCTTTCGCCGCCCTGTCGACTGGCGCTTTCGCTGCTGACCTCCCGTCGCGCACAAAGGCCCCTGCGAC
>CANGRU010000220.1 GCA_947456315.1 Beijerinckiaceae bacterium
CCGCCTATGAACAGGTTGGCGATATTCTCTACATCAATACAGGTGATTGGGTGGAGAGCAACACAGCGGTTGTGGAGCATCGGGATGGGCGTTTGGAGCTCATCCATTGGACCGATGCATCTCACGCTGTGCTGGGCATCAAGAGCACAACGCCAGCGCTGGCTGCTGCAGCCTGATTTCTCGAATTAGAGACGCGGCATCCGCACGGCTGCCACATGCGAGAAGAAATGCGCGGCACTGTCGCGCATGCTGTGGCCGCGGGCAAAGGCTTTGCAGGCGTCGCGCGGAATCTCGAGGGCGCTGAGTGCAGCGGTGCGCAAATCTTCATTCATGGCGCCACAGCGCGAGCCGGCCAGAACTTCCAGAGGCCCCGTGACGGGATAGGCGGCAACTGGTGTGCCGGCGGCCAAAGCCTCCAGCATGACGAGCCCGAAAGTGTCCGTGCGGCTCGGGAAGACAAACACATCCGCGCTGGCATAAAGGTCAGCCAGCTCTGGCCCGCTTTTCAAGCCGAGAAAACGTGCTTTGGGGAAACGCTGGGTGAGATTTTCGCGCGCGGGTCCATCGCCGACAATCACTTTGGTGCCGGGCAGATCGAGCGTCAAAAAGGCTTCGATGTTTTTCTCGATGGCCACACGGCCCACATAGAGAAAGACCGGACCGCGAAACCCCAAGTCTTGGCGTTGTCCTTTGCCAAACAGATTGAGATCGATGCCGCGGTGCCATGTTTTCAGTTTGGTAAACCCGTGCGACGCGAGTTCGTCGCGTAAGCCGCCCGTCGCCACCAAGGTGGCTGTGGCTGCATTGTGAAAGGGGCGCAACAAAGCATAGGTGAAGGATGTCGGCACAGGCGCGCGTGCGGCGATATATTCCGGAAAGCGCGTATGATAGCAGGTGGTGAAAGGGCGTTTGCGCACCACGCAATAACGACGCGCCAGAAAACCAAGCGGGCCTTCGGTGGCAATGTGAATGGCATCCGGATTGATCTCATCGATCATGGCCGCAATGGTCGACAGGCCAGTCAGGCTGAGGCGGATTTCCGGATAGGTCGGCATGGGGATCGAGCGGAAGCGCTCGGGCGTCAGCATAACCACTTCGACACCAAAGGCGGGTGCTTCAGCCACCAGCCATTCCAATGTGCGCACGACGCCATTGACTTGAGGCTTCCACGCGTCGCTGACAATGAGCACGCGTGATCCGCTGGCAATGGGGGTTCCTTCAAGCGGGTGCATCAGTGGTTGCATGGCGAGCTCCTTACGGGATGCTCCATCAGATTCGCGCATCACAATTATGACAGTTTCGCCCGTTTTGGGGGCGCTTCGACTTTTGTCGATTGGATTGTGACAGAGCCTTCTGACAAGTCTTCAGGATCACAGGAAACGCAGCCATGAAAAAATCCAAAAAACATTTGAAAGATCTCGCCCGTCTGGCCTCCTATTTGAAGAAAGAGGCAGCGAGACTTGAAAAAATTGCTTCTCGTGCAGCCCAGAGCGAGGCTTCACCCTTGATTGCCGAGGTTTTGCAACGCTTGGCACTCCGCCGTGACGTCGCCATGAATGATCTGGGTCTGGTCAGCGCAGCTGAAGCCGCTGTCCGCAAGGCGGATAAGGCCAATAAAGCGCCCAATAAGACAGCCAAGCCCGCAAAAACACGCACCGCCAAGGCTACCGCCAAAAAAGCGGCTCCTGCCAAGAAGGCACCTGCTAAAAAGGCAGTAGCCAAAAAGACAGCAGCCAAAAAGGCCCCTGCGAAATCTCCGCGTGGCCGCAAGCCCAAAGTGGCTGCGCCAGCACAGAGCTGATCAGCTTCATCGCAATGTCATGAAGCGGGCGCAGCGTCCGTTTCATGACATTTTTGCGATTCATCTGCCTCCTTCTCCTCTTCGTCAGTCTTCATCCTGCAGCGCAAGCCGAGATGCTTCCTGTCATTGATGTCCGCGAGGAGGGGACGGCTTGGCGCGTCAGGGTCGAGGCAACCTTCCCTGCATCCGCAAACCAGATCTGGTCGATCTTGACCGATTGCGCGCGTGCAACAACCTTTGTGCCGCATCTCGAGAGTTGCCGTATTCTGGATAAAGACCCGGCTGCGCGGTGGGACGTTCGCGAGAATATTGTCAATCCGCCGCTCTTGCCACGTATGCGCACGATTGTGCGCAGTGACTATCGCTCACCATCGAGCTTCACCTACAAACTGGTCAGCGGGGATATGCACCGCTCTGAAGGCGCGTGGAGTTTGACGCCGCACGCCGGTGGCACGCGCGTGGTTTATCTTGCTTTGATTGAGCCAAGTCTTCCCGCCCCCGGTTTTTTGGTGGCGAATGCGATCAAGGCTGATTTGCCGGAGATGTTTCGCAAGCTCGACGCTTTGACACGTGCGCCCTGACGCTCGCTGTTATTGGGCGCGTGAGCGAATATAGGCCCAGATGGCGGCGCGTTCGTCATCGCTGATGGCGCCTTTCCAGGAGGGCATTTGTCCGCGCCCATTCAAAACCATGGTCTCGAATTTCTGGCGATCATCGGCACCCAGATTTTTCAAATCTGGCGCAGCGCCGGTCGGGCGCAATTGCTCGCCATGGCAGGTCGAACAATTCTCTTCATAGACGGCCGCGCCTGAAGCGATGGCGCCCTCTTGAGCCAGAGTGGGCTGGGGCGCACAGGCAAGGCAGATAGCGGCAATGATGCATATGCGGCGCAAGGCGCGTCTTCCCTGAGTTTTTTGGTCTTGGGTAGCCCAAGTCTAGCTGCGGGAGCGCGCAACACCAAGCACGGGCGGAGTTGCGGGGTAATAAATTGAAATTGTTTGATAAAATGGTCGGAGTGAGAGGATTCGAACCTCCGACCCCCTCGTCCCGAACGAGGTGCGCTACCAGGCTGCGCTACACTCCGACTGTCAGACGGGCCTGCGCCCTGTCTCTGGTGAGGGGCTTATAGCGATGCGGACAGGGTGGGGCAAGGCCCTTCAGGCATCTTGGAGGGTGATTTCAGGCCCACACCCATCCTGTTTTGCTTGAAGAAAGATGAGGTTGCAGCCCCGCGCTTGCGCCTTTATGGTCCGCCCGCGTCTAGACGAATCTTGCGTCGTCCAGTCGCCTGTTGGGGCGTCGCCAAGCGGTAAGGCAGCGGATTTTGATTCCGCCATGCGGAGGTTCGAATCCTCCCGCCCCAGCCAATCTCTTAATCGCGTGAAAACAAATGTTCCGGCGTAGCCTCATCGAGGCGCGTTTCGACATTGCCGAGCAAGCTCTCAACCTGGCCGCGGATGTTTTCGATCCAGCTGTGAGCCGCCTTGAGCTCCTGATCTTTGAAAGCCAGTTCAGCTTCCAATTCCTCGGCATGGGCGAGGGCGGCTGATTTCAGCGCATCGGTCTCGGCGCGCAGGGCTTCCATTTCAGCACGCAATTGATCTGCTTCAGCGCGTGCCTGTGCGGTTTCCTGGCGCAAAAACTCGACGCTGCGCACAGCTGCATCTGTCACTGCGCGGTTGCGCTCGATCAGGTGGTCGATTGTTTTGGCGGCGCGCATCACCACGTCCATCGTGTCAGAAAGATCGCCCCCTTGTGTGACGTCATCCAACTGTTCAGGCGTGGCTTGTGTTTCTTGATCACGGGCCGCGACGATCACTTCGCGCAAAGCTTCGTCCAGAGCTTCTAGGTCTGGCATGTGGCGCTCGGCTTCATTGGCTTCGGGCGCAGACGTTTGAATGGGCATGGACGTCACGGGTCACAAACTCCGAAAAGCAACTCTTACCAAGATCGGTGATATTCTGCCGCAGCGTCAAAGCTTTGGCCACACTCTTATAGGGGTCTGAATGTGCATGGTTTTTGGGCCCTGAGGCAAGCCGTTGCGGGAGCTTTTTTGGGTTTTTCCATGGGTATTCTCGTCCTTTAGCCCCCTCTTTTTGCTGTGTTTCTGTTTGTTTCGGCCCCGGCCTTGTTGCTGAGCCC
>CANGRU010000221.1 GCA_947456315.1 Beijerinckiaceae bacterium
AAGCGTCAACTGGACGCGTCTGAAATAATTACTCCGCCAGAACGCGTGTTGGCGGAAACGCCACTTCCACCAAAGTGCCTTCAGCCTTTTTGCTCTTGATCGAGAAAGAAGCGCGATTGGCTTCGATCAGGGCTTTGGTCAAAGGCAAGCCGAGGCCCGTGCCGCCGCTCGAGCGCGATGTCGCAATCTGGCGGAAGGGTTCGAGCGCCGTTTCAATCTCGCCCTCGTTCATGCCAATGCCTGTGTCCTTGATGCGAATGACGGCATGGCCTGCATCGGTCAGCGCGGTGGAGACAATCACCTGCCCGCCCTCTTCATTGAACTTCACAGCATTGGACAGGAGGTTCAGCACGATCTGGCGCAAAGCGCGCTCATCGGCCACGATATTGGGCAGGCGCGGCGCCAAAGACTGGCGCACAATCACCCGCTCGCGCGCGGCTTGCGGCTGAATGAGCGAGACACATTCCGTCACAATGCGATTGGCATCGACCGCCTTGAAATTGAGCTCGAGCTTGCCCGCTTCAATTTTGGACAAATCCAAGAGATCATTCACCAGACTCATGACATGCGCGCCGGAGGTGTGAATGTCGGTCACATATTCCTTGTAGCGTTCATTGGCGATGGGGCCGAAACGCTCTTCCATAATGACTTCGGCAAAACCCAGAATCGCATTGAGCGGTGTGCGGATTTCATGGCTGACTTTGGCCAGAAAATCAGACTTCAGCGCATTGGCCTGTTCGGCGGTCTGGCGCGCTTCTTTCAATTCCTGTTCGGCTTTTTTCCAGGCCGTCATGTCACGCATCACGGCGCAGAATTTCTGTGCGCCATTGCCACCGATGCGGCCGAGCGTCATGAAAATCGGAATCGAGCCGCCCTGCCGCGCGCGACCAAAAACATCACGCCCGTCATTCATCAGGGCCGCAACGCCGGTGCCCTTCAGCCCGTCAAAATAATCTTGCGCCACCGACACGCTGTCTTTGGCCATCAGACTGGTGAAAGACTGTCCCACCACATCGCTTTGCTCATAACCAAACAGAGCCTCGCCTGCACGGTTGAGCGCCATGATCTGGCCCTCGCCATCCAGTACAGCCACACCATCGGTGGCCGTGTCGAGAATGGCGTGCAATTCGCGCATGCCGCTTTCAGCCGAGCGCAATTGGCTCTCTAACTCACGGATGTGCTCGCTCACGGGCGCAGTGTCAGCGCGTCGGAAGGTCATCAGTGAGGCGGGTGCACCATCCCAGTCGACTTTGCGGATGCGCACATCCATCGACAATTTCGCGCCATCACGTGCCTGCACATGCAAGGCTTCCGTGTCATCTGGCATGTCATCTGCCATGTCATGGCTTTTGCCACCGCGGAACATGCGCGCCATGCCATCTTCGCGGAAAAACTGGTCCCGATCCGCATAGCCGAGCATGTCGATCAAGGTGCGGTTGGCATAAAGCGCATGCGCATCGCGCGAGACCAACAGGCCAATCGGCAAGCGGTCGAGCACGGATTGCACGTCGGCTGGCAGATCAATCGCCGGCACAGCCACGACCGGCGTTGCCACAGGTGTGTTGACACTGCTGGCCACAGCCAGAAGATCGCGGATCGATTGCGGCTCGCGTGGCGGCGTATGTTTATCTTCGCGCACAGGCGCGCCCAGTGCGCGCGCAATCTCACGGAAAGAATGGCGCTCATTGGGCGAGAGATGGACCATCTCGTCATCGCCCTCAGGGGCTGCATCAGATGCAGGCTCTTCGACAGCGGGCGCATCTATCGTCTCATCGCGGCGCGACACAAGCTGGAAAGGCCGCAGCGACACGACATTGCCCGGCACAGACGGCATATCAGAGACAGGCTCTTCATCCGCAACGGGCGCGGGTTCAAAGGCGGGCTCAAAAGCGGGCGCCATCTCTTGCAAACGCGTGACATGGATCACGCCAAAGCCACGAAAGCCTTCAAATGTGTTGTGTCGATCATGGGCAGGCAAAGCGCCCAGCGTGACAGGGAAAGCCGCATCGGCATTTTCGACCGGCCACAAAACTTCCAACCCGCTCCATGTCTCGCCGCGCTCGAAGGCCGCGCGCAAAGAGTGATCGGGATCAAGCTGCAACTCGCTCGCCACATCCAGAAACGAACGACCCACCAGACGGTTGGTCATGCAGCCAATGAAATCGCACAATTCGCCGGTGATTTTCACAAAGCGATGCGCGGCATCCGTCTGCCAGAGAAAGCGCACATTGTCGGCACCATTGACACGCATGGCGATGTCAGCAGCCACTTCATTGGCGCTGCGACGCGTCTGCTGTGGGGATGAGGAAGCTGCCACGGGCTTGCTGGTGGCGACAGGCGCGGACGACACAACAGGTGCGGCGGGCGGCGCGACATGGACGGGCTGCGGCTCAGCCATCATGGGCGGCGCCGACAGGTCGGGCTTGTCCTGACGCAATTGCGGTGCGGGCGGCACAGCCAGAATGAACACGGGGTTTGGCCCCAGCGTGCGGCGGCAATAGACGGTGAGCGTTTGCGCGCGCAAGCCGGAATAGAAGCGCAGCTTTTCCAGACGCGCACCCGCTCCCGGCACAAGGCTGCGGGCCAGTTCGACGATGCGGCGCGCACCGGGGTCGCTGGCGGCAAACAGGCGGCGTGTCATCGCCGCTTCATCAGACCCGAACAAAGTGCGGGCCGACTCATTGGCATAGATAATCCGGATGGGATGGCCATAGGCAGCCACAATCGAAGCGCCCGCCTCGCGCAACTCGGCAAAAGGCGGTTCTGCCAAAGCCCACTCAAGGGCTCGGTTCAGGGCGGGATCGCGCGGGAAGGTCGTCATGGCCCTCTGGCTACCTCTGGTCCCTCACGGACGCTGGAACAAAACGCAAAAACAACAGGTGCCATCCCCCGACACCGGAGAATAGGCTTAAGCAATTCTTAATCCGCATCCGCCCCGCGGTCCATCAGGAAGGCTCACGGCGACCCAACTCTTCGTCACTATGCTTAAAATCCACATAGACCAAAGATTTATTGTGCGTCGCACAATTTTGTTGCGCCGCACCATTTTTCAGGTTAGTCTGCTTTCAGGTTCAGTGAGAGACCTCCAGCCCCGGTCTCCATGGATGTTTCTGTCAGGGGCGCTTTAAGGAGCATAACCATGGCAAACAATTACGAAGTCCCCGCCGAAATGCGCGAACTCGCCGAGCGCTCAGTGGCGCAAGCCCGCAAGGCCTTTGAAGGCTTCATGGGTGCGGTCCACAAGACCAATGAGCAGCTGGAAACCAATCCCACACTGGCCAGCGCCAAGGACGTCTCGTCGCGGGCCGTGTCCTTCGCCGAAGCCAATGTGACCTCGGCTTTTGATCTGGCTGACAAGCTGGTCCATGCCAAGGACCCGCAGGATTATCTCGCCATCCAGGCTGACTATCTGAAGGCCCAATCCGCTGCTCTGGAAGCCCAGATGAAAGAGCTCGGGGACGCTGTTCAGAAGGCCTCGGGTCTCAAGAAGTAAAAGCAACCGGAAAGGACCAGTTCGATGGCCACCGCACGCAAAACTTCCCATAAACCGGCAACTTCTGCCACGCCCTCGCCCGTGGTCGAGGCGACACCGGCTCTGCCGGCTGTTGCTCCGGCTCCTGTCGAAAACCAGACCCGACCCGACTTGAAAGACACGTTCCAAACGAGTCTCAAAGTCGTGTCACAAGGCGTGACCGCCTTTCAGGTGAAAACCGTGGAGGCCCTGCAAACCAGCGCCGATGCACAATTCGCCTTCGTCAAGGCGCTGTTTGCGACCAAAAGCCTGACGGATCTCATCGACCTGCAGGGCGTCCATGCCCGGCAGCAATTCGAGACGCTGAATGCCGCCACCAGGGATATTTCGGAATTGATCCAGAAGGTCTCGGTTGAGACCGTCGAGCCGATCAAATCCGCCATCTCCAAAAGCCTGAAACTCG
>CANGRU010000222.1 GCA_947456315.1 Beijerinckiaceae bacterium
CCCGAAGCCCGCGCAGCCCTGGAATCGCTCGTCTCGGATTCCTTCATCTGGTTCAAAGATATCGTCAAAACCCGCCGCGTGATGAGCAATGAGGAGCTGACCAAAGTCAGCGATGGCCGTGTGTTCACCGGCCGTCAGGCCGTCGGTCTGAAACTGGTCGATGCGCTGGGGGGTGAACGGGATGCGATTGCCTGGCTGGAAAGCGACAAGAACATCGATCACGACCTGCCGGTGCGTGACTGGAAAAAAGACCGCAGCCTTGAGCGGCTCGGCATTATGGGCGCATCCGCGAGCCTTTTGGAGCTGATGGGCTGGGGTGGCGCCGCGACCCGGCTCGAGCGCCTGAGCCAATTGAGTGAGACGCGTCTCCTTGACGGTCTCGTTTCAGTTTGGCAAGTTACTCCAGTTGATTGAGCTTTTTCTGACCAACAGGTCCGCTAATTCTGGGCCGTATTTGCAGTCATTTTCCGGGGGCCAAAAGTGATCAAATCTGAACTCGTCCAACGCATCGCTGAACGCAATCCCCATCTCTATCTGCGAGATGTCGAGAATATCGTGAATGCCATTCTCGATGAGATTACCCATGCCTTGTCGCGCGGCGATCGCGTTGAACTGCGTGGTTTTGGCGCTTTCTCGGTCAAACGCCGTGATGCCCGTCTGGGCCGCAACCCGCGCACAGGGGCCCATGTTGAGGTTGACGAGAAGGTTGTGCCCTTCTTCAAGACCGGCAAGGAAATGCGCGAACGCCTGAACGACGTGCAGGGCTGAACTCCACGCCAGACCGCGCGGGGGCCTGAGATGAAAACATTTTTGAAATGGCTCGTCCTGACCCCGCTCGGCCTGATCCTTCTGGGTCTGGCCGTTGCCAATCGTGACATGGTGCGGGTGGTTCTGGACCCGCTCCCGGGCAATAGCCCCCTTTTCGAGACCCAAGCTCCCCTTTTTCTCGTGGCCTTTGCCGCTGCCATTCTTGGCATTGTGGCAGGTAGCTTTGCGACTTGGTGGTCGCAAGGCCGCCACCGCCGCGCAGCCCGCTTGGCCCATGCTGAAAGCGAGCGTTTGCGGCAAGAGGCAGCACGGCTGCGCTCGGACCTCGCCAACCGCCTCCCGACCCCCCTTGAGCGACCGCGCGACGCAGCCTGAGCAGCCCCGCCCCGCTGGACTTGGCCAGCAAGCCATGCGAGCAAAGCGCCATGTCGACCCTGCCTGACTTTCTCGATGGACTTGCCCTTCCGGCACCGCTGCGCGCGGCGCTGGGCGCCTCCCTGCGCACAGGGCCTGCGATCAAGATTTGCGGCCTGTCGACGCCCGACACGCTGGAGGCGGCTCTGAGTGCAGGCGCCGAGCTGGTGGGCTTCGTCTTTTTCCCGAAAAGCCCACGAAATCTGACACTTGAGGCAGTTCAACCACTCGCCGCCCAAGCCACCCATCGAGCTGTCAAAGTGGCGCTCAGCGTCAATGCCGGGGATGAGTTGCTGGATGCCATTGTGGCCCGGATGCAGCCCGACATGCTGCAGTTTCATGGCACCGAGAGCCCTGAGCGCGTCTTGGCAGCCAAAGCCCGCTATGGCCTGCCGGTTATGAAGGCGCTGGGCATATCGGGGGCCGAGGATCTCGCCGCCATCCCTGCTTATGACGGGATTGCCGACAGGCTCCTGTTTGATGCCAAGCCCCCCAAAGGCGCTGATCTGCCAGGCGGCAATGGCCTCACCTTCGACTGGGGTCTGTTGGCCGGATTGAGCCTCAAATCCCCCTTCATGCTCTCGGGCGGGCTCGACGCCAGCAATGTGGCCGAGGCCGCCAGCCGCACGCGGGCGGGGGCCGTGGACGTCTCCTCAGGGGTCGAAAGCGCCCCCGGCATCAAAGACCCGGCCCGGATCAAGGCTTTCATCACCGCACTGCGTGGACCTGAACGCATGGAACCGCTTGGTTCGACACGCACAACGCGGTAAGACACGGCCCGACTTGAGGAGCCAAACGCGTTGAGCACCCAACTTCAGAATTCCTATCGCACCGGCCCAGATGAGCGCGGGCATTTTGGCATTTTCGGCGGACGCTTCGTCGCCGAGACATTGATGCCGCTCATCCTCGATCTCGAGAAAGCCTATGAGGTCGCCAAAGCCGACCCCGCTTATCAAGCCGAGCTTGATGATCTGGCCAAACATTATGTCGGTCGTCCGAGCCCGCTTTATTTTGCCGAGCGCATGACGGAAAAATGCGGCGGCGCGAAAATCTATTTCAAACGCGACGAGCTGAACCACACCGGCGCGCACAAGATCAACAATGTGCTGGGCCAGATTTTGCTCGCACGCCGTATGGGCAAGAAGCGCATCATCGCTGAAACAGGCGCTGGCCAGCATGGCGTGGCCACTGCGACCGCTTGCGCGAAATACGGCCTCGAATGCGTTGTCTATATGGGCGCTGTCGATGTCGAGCGTCAAAAGCCCAATGTGTTCCGCATGAAAATGCTCGGCGCGAAAATCGTGCCCGTGCAATCAGGCGCACGCACGCTGAAGGATGCGATGAACGAAGCCCTGCGTGATTGGGTGACCAATGTCGCAGATACTTTCTATTGCATCGGCACAGCCGCAGGCCCGCATCCCTATCCCGCCATGGTGCGCGATTTCCAGTCGATCATCGGCAAGGAAGTGCGCTGGCAGATGGAAGAAGCGGAAGGCCGCCTGCCTGATTCACTCGTCGCCTGTATCGGCGGTGGTTCGAATGCGATTGGCCTGTTCCATCCCTTCCTCGATGACAAAAGTGTCGAGATTTATGGCGTGGAAGCAGCCGGTCATGGCTTGAGCGTTCCTGATGGCCACGCAGCCTCGCTGGCTGGCGGCAAGCCCGGCGTGTTGCATGGCAATCGCACCTATCTGTTGATGAATGAAGATGGCCAGATCAATGAAGGCCATTCGATTTCCGCTGGCCTCGATTATCCGGGCATCGGCCCTGAGCACGCATGGCTGCGTGACATTGGACGTGTGACCTACACATCCGCGACCGACAAAGAAGCGCTTGATGCTTTGCAGCTCTGCTGCCAGCTCGAAGGCATTATTCCGGCTCTCGAGCCAGCACATGCGCTGGCCTATGTGACCAAACTCGCGCCGACCAAACCAAAAGATCATCTCATGGTGATCAATGTCTGCGGTCGCGGCGACAAGGACATCTTTACCGTTGCCGAACATCTGGGGGGCATGTGATGACGACGCGCATCGAAACGCGCTTCGCGAAATGCCGTGCCGAAGGACGTGCAGCACTCGTCACATTTTTGATGGCGGGTGATCCTGATCCGGCAACATCGCTCGAGCTCATCTCGTCGCTGCCCAAGGCTGGCGCGGATGTGATTGAAATCGGCATGCCCTTCACCGATCCGATGGCCGACGGCCCCTCCATTCAAGCGGCGGGTTTGCGGGCACTGGCGGCTGGCATGTCGCTCGCCAAGACGCTCGATCTGGTGCGCGCCTTCCGCAAGACCGACAATGAAACACCCATCGTGCTGATGGGCTATTTCAATCCGATCTATGTGCGTGGTGTCGACAAATTTCTGGCCGAGGCCAAAGAGGTTGGCGTCGATGGTTTGATCGTCGTCGATCTGCCGCCGGAAGAAGATGATGAACTGTGCCTGCCAGCCCTCAAAGCCGGCCTCAACTTCATTCGTCTGGCCACGCCGACAACCGATGACAAGCGTCTGCCCAAAGTGCTGACCAATACATCTGGCTTTCTCTATTATGTGTCGATCACCGGCATTACGGGTGCTGCGACACCGGACTATTCCAAAGTTGCCGGCGCTGTGGCGCGCATCAAGAAAAGCACGCAATTGCCCATCGCTGTCGGCTTTGGTGTGAAGAATGCCCAGACTGCTGCTTCCATCGCTGAATCAGCTGATGGTGTGGTGGTGGGCTCTGCTCTCATCGACAC
>CANGRU010000223.1 GCA_947456315.1 Beijerinckiaceae bacterium
ATTGATGACCGGCAGCATGCCGGGCATGGCGGCATCGACCAGCGTCACATGGCTGTTCTGATCACCGCCAAAGGATGTCGAGGCGCTCGAGAAGAGTTTCGAGCGCGAGGTGATCTGGGCATGGATTTCCATACCGACGACGATTTCCCAATCGCCCGTCGCACCCTTGATGAGTTTGGAGGGTTTTGCGGCTGTCGTCATGGTCTCACCACCAGGCTTGCGGCAGGCTGAGACGCCCGGCCGCCTGTTCAATCACTTCAGCAACGGAGAAGAGAGTCTCTTCCTCGAACGGACGGCCAATCAATTGCAGACCCAGCGGCAGGCCGCTGGCTGACAATCCACCCGGCACGGCCAGACCCGGAAGCCCCGCCATATTCACCGTCACCGTGAACACGTCATTGAGATACATCTCGACCGGATCGGCCGAGCCCTTCTCGCCAATGCCGAATGCAGCAGACGGTGTGGCCGGCGTCAGGATCGCATCGATGCCGTCATTATAAGCAAGCTCGAAGTCGCGCTTGATGAGCGTGCGGATTTTCTGCGCCCGCACATAATAAGCATCGTAATAGCCCGCCGAGAGCACATAGGTGCCGATCATGATGCGGCGGCGCACTTCGCGGCCGAAACCTTCCGCGCGCGTATTCTCATACATGGACGCAATGTCTTTGCCGGGAACCCGCAAGCCATAGCGCACACCATCATAACGGGCGAGATTGGAGGAGGCCTCCGCAGGCGCCACAATATAATAGGCCGGCAAAGCTGTTTTGGTGTGGGGCAGAGAAATATCGACGATCTCGGCACCCGCCGCCCGCAGCCATGCAATGCCTTGGCTCCACAGCGCTTCGATTTCAGCGGGCATGCCCTCGATGCGATATTCTTTCGGAATACCGATCTTCTTGCCCTTGATCGACGCACCCACGGCCTTTTCATAATCAGGCACGGGCGTGTTCACACTGGTGGAATCTTTCGCATCATAGCCGGCCATGGAGCGCAGCATGATGGCGGTATCGCGCACGGTGCGCGCAATCGGTCCTGCTTGATCAAGCGAGGAGGCGAAAGCCGCAACGCCCCAGCGCGAGCAACGACCATAGGTCGGCTTGATACCAACCGTGCCGGTGAAAGCCGCAGGCTGGCGGATGGAACCACCCGTATCCGTCGCGGTTGCGCCCAGACACAAATGCGCCGCGACAGCCGATGACGAGCCACCCGATGAGCCGCCGGGAACCAGCAGACCCTTCTTGTCGCCCTTCAGCGCAGCGCGACCCTTTTCAGCGTCCCAACCGGCCGGCAGCCAAGGCGAGGCAACGGGCCCATAATAAGATGTCTCATTGGACGAGCCCATGGCGAACTCATCCATATTGAGTTTGCCGAGCATGACCGCACCATCGCGCCAGAGCTGGCTCGTGACAGTGGATTCATACGGCGGCTTGAAGCCATCGAGAATGTGCGAGCAGGCCTGCATATGCACGCCTTCGGTCGCATAAAGATCCTTGATGCCAAGCGGCAGGCCTTCGAGCGGACCCGCTTGGCCCGAGGCAATGCGTGCATCCGAGGCTTTGGCCATGTCGAGCGCTTTGTCGGGCGTCTCGACCACATAGGCATTCAACCCGCGCGCCTTTTCGATCGCATCAATATGTGCGCGCGTCAGCTCGAGCGAGGAGACTTTCTTCGAGGCCACCGCATCGCGGGCCTCGGCGAGTGTGAATTTGGTCAGATCGCTCATCATTCCACCACTTTCGGGACGGTGAAGAAATGGTCTTCGGCACCCGGCGCATTGCGGGTGATGACATCAGCGCCGGCATGGCCGCCCACTTCATCCTTGCGCAAGGGCAAGCGCATCGGAATGACAGAGGTCATCGGCTCGACGCCGCTGACATCTACGGCGCTCAACTCTTCAACAAAGGAGAGAATGGCGTTCAGCTCTTCCTGGAGGTGGGGAACCTCCTCATCGCGCACGGCGATGCGCGCAAGATGCGCGATGCGGCGGACGGTGGCCTGGTCGACGGACATGAAAACTCCGAGGCAGAAACGGCGGGTTTATAGGGAAGTGAGCCTATAGCACCCCCCCCGAGGGGTGAGCAAACCCCGGGCCAAACAAGGCCACAGGCCTGATCGCCCCTGTCCCCTGACAGGGAATTTGTGCTAACCCCAGCCTATGGCCACTGAAATCCTGACCCTCGACGTGCTTCTCGACCGCCTGCCCCGCTTCGCGCGGCTGCTGGGGCTCGATCTTGGCACCAAGACCATTGGTGTCGCGGTCTCGGATGTGGAGCGCCATATTGCCAGTCCCGTCGAAACCATCCGGCGCGAGAAGTTTACGGCTGATGTTCTGCAATTGGCCAAAATCGCCAAAGCCCAAGAAGCCTTTGCCTTGGTCATCGGCCTGCCTTTGAACATGGATGGCACCGAAGGGCCGCGCGCGCAGGCCACCCGCAGCTTCGTGCGCAATCTTGCAGCCCATATGTCCTTACCTGTGATTTTTCAGGATGAGCGCCTCTCCACCGCAGCCGTCACACGCACTTTGATCGAGCAGGATGCATCACGCGCCAAACGGGCGGAAGTCGTCGATCGCATGGCCGCAGCCTATATTCTGCAAGGCGCACTCGACCGGATGCAACGTCTCCAGCGCGACAAAGCCGAGGCAGACAGCAAGCTTCCGTAACGACAGGCTTGATTGCGCGAGCCTGTTGATGCAACCGCTTTCACGCCATCTTTGCGCTATGCGCCAAAAGCGGTTTTGCTATCGTCAAGGTTAATCGCTGACCCGTTTCGAGTTTCAAATCATGCCGCCACGCATTGTGACCTCCGAAGGCAATGTGACCCGCATCCATCGTGCGCCTGAAATGGCATCTGCAGATCTGCAGGATGGGCGTGCCGAAGTTGCGCGCTACATCGGCCAGATGGTGCTTGATCTGGAACGCATGGCCAATACGGCCAATCTCGAATTGCTGGCTTATTTTCTCGCCATGGCGCGCGCGGAAGCCGATACACTCAGCCAGACGGCCAGCGTCAACAAGCCCGAACGCGAAGCACAGACGCAAGCGCCCTATCGCGCCGATTGATCATCGCGCATCAGCAGCGACACAAGATTGCCGCCGTGGCGTTCAATCGCGCCTTCCAGTTCCAGATCAAGAATGACACTGCGCAATTGCGCGGGTGGCGCTTCGCTCATACGTGCGAGATCATCCAGCGATACAGGTGATGGACCCAGCAGCGCGACAATCACCGCGCGCCAATCCTGATCATGACGCACCATCATGCGCGGTGGTGTCGCAACATAGGGCGGGCCGGGATCTTCATCCATCTCGTGGCCGGGCTCGGTCAGCGGTGCTTGAAAAGGAATAAGATCCAACTCATCCCACAAAGGCTCGGCACTGTCTTCGCTTGCCTCGAACAAAGTGCCGGGCTGGGGCAGACCATCGCGCAAGATGGGCGCCAGCGCATCTGTAATGTCGGAGGCTTGTGTGCACAGGGTTGCACCATCGCGCAGCAAATCATTCGTGCCTTCCGCACGCGGATCAAGCGGCGAACCGGGCACGGCAAACACTTCGCGCCCCTGCTCGGCTGCAAAACGCGCCGTGATGAGCGAACCTGAGCGGCGCGCCGCCTCGATCACCAAAGTGCCGAGCGCCAGACCCGAGACAAGACGGTTGCGGCGCGGGAAATCACGCCCGCGCGCTTCCCAGCCGAGCGGCATTTCACTCACCAACACACCTTGCTCGGCAATGGCGCGTGCAAGGTCTTCATGTTCGGCGGGATAAATCCGGTCCAACCCGCCAGCAAGCACCGCCATCGTGCCGCGTGCCAAAGAGGCGCGATGCGCACGTGCATCAATGCCGCGCGCCAAACCCGACACGATGACAAAATCTTGCGCCCCCAATTCGCCGACCATC